>CAIPUP010000227.1 GCA_903868285.1 uncultured beta proteobacterium | reverse complement strand
CTTCACCAACCAGAATGCCAGCCCGCGCATCCTTGCCACTCTTGTAACTCAACAGACGATAGCTCATATAAGTTCCTGATTATTAACGATTTTTTACGAGATACAGACTCAGGCAAAGGCGCGCTGCATGCGCACGATCCAGTCCTGGAACGCCACCATCTGATCGGTCATGAACTTGCGCGTCGGCTCGTCGGTCAGCTTGCCGTCAACGAACTTGTTCTGCGCCATCCCGATGAACACTTCGGGCTTGCCCAGCACCATGCCGCCCAGACCACCCATCACGCGACGGGCGTCGTACTGCACCCGCGCACCACCGAGCGGACCGCCGGTGGCGGAAATCAGGGCGATGGGCTTGTTCTGAAACGGCTGCTGGCCGGCAGGGAAACGCGACAGCCAGTCGATGGCATTTTTCAGCGGCGCGCTGATCGTCCAGTTGAATTCCGGGCAGGCGAAGATCACGCCATCGGCGGCAGCCATGGCATCGCGCAGCGATTGCACAGCGGCCGGCCAGCCTTTTTCCTGCAGATCAAAGTTGTACATCGGCAGATCATCCAGTGCCGCGATCTTCAGGCTCATGCCGGCGGGCATCACTTCACCGCAGGCCTTGAGCGCTGCCAGGTTGACCGATTTGGCACGCAGACTGCCGCTGATGCCCAGAATGTTCAGATTGCTCATGGTTACTGTTCCTGTGTCGATGCTGTTCGAAAAAAACCCGGCCTGCATGCAGACCGGGGGAGTGAATCAAGCCGCTATTGTCCCGCGTTTGCACGCGTTGTGCGGCAAGTCCGCCAGTGCGCTGCCTACACCAGCGCCGCCTTGACGCGCTCGGGCAGGAACGGCACCCGTCGCAGTCGTGCCCCGGTGGCATCAAAAATCGCATTCGCCAGCGCCGCGAACACCGGCGATGCCGCCGGCTCACCCGCACCCAGCGAGGGCAGCTCCGGCCGGTTGATGAGCGAAATCACGATGTCATCCGGCACATCTGGAAAGCGCATCAGCGGATAGCTGACCCAGTCGATGGTGCTCTGCCCCTGACGATTGAAGCGCACCTCCTCGCTCATGGCGCGACTGAGGGTCTGCACCACGCAGCCTTCGACCTGGTTACGCAAGCCGTCCGGATTGACGATCTGGCCGCAGTCATGCGCCACATACACCTTGGGCACACGCAGTTTGCCGCTGCTGCGATCCACCACCACATCGATCACCATGCCGACATAGCCGCTGTAGTTGTCGTACTGCGCGTAGGCTGCGCCGCGACCCTGCCCCTTCTTGTCGCTGCGCCGCCCGGTCCAGCCTGAGATGCGCCGCACCTCCTCCAGCACCGCAATGGCACGCGGGTCCTTCAGATGCTTGAGACGAAACGCAATCGGATCGGCCGCTGCCGCCGCCGCCAGTTCATCGATAAAGGATTCATTGGCAAAGGTGTTTTGCGGCGACCCCAGGCCACGCAGGGCCGAGGCCCGCAACGGGCTGCCATTGAGCAGATGCAGCGTGACACGGTTGTTGGGAAACACATACGAATGCCGGGCATTGCGATCCGCGCCGACCACACCGACGTCAATACGCTTGCCGGTATCCAGTCCGGCCAGGGTGTTGCCACCGGCACCACCGGACGGACGACTGCTGTGATTCGGGCTGTAGACACGGTTGTCCCAGGCCACGATATTGCCCTGCGCATCCAATGCCGCCTGCATGGCAAAGCCCATGGCCGGGCCCTTGGGTTCGTACTGCGACTCGTCATGTCGCATCCACTGCAAGCGCACCGGTTTGCCCACCGCCTGCGACAGCAGTGCTGCATCGGCGGTGCAATCGTCTGCACCGTTATGCCCATAGCAACCCGAGCCCTCGACCCAGACCAGATTCACCGTACTGTTTTTCATGCCCAGTACATCGGCGATGCTGTCGCGCGTGAGCCAGGAAGCCTGGGTCGGCGACCACAGCGTGGCGCGATCGGCTCGCACATCCGCGATGGCGCACGACGGTCCGATCGATGCATGCTGCTGGAACGGCGTGTCGTACTCGGCACTGATCCGCTTGGCGGCACCGGCCAGGGCACTGTCAACATTGCCTGTGTTCGCCACCGAACGGATCTGGGCCGGCGTGGTACGCACGATGGCCGGCATGTCCTTGTAATCCGGCAACACCGGCGCAAAGCCCCACTCGACCTTCAGCGCGCGTGCGGCGCGTATGGCCTGTTCTTCGCGCTCGGCCACCACGCCAACAAAATTGCCTCGCACCACCACCCGCACATTGCCCGGCAGATTCTTCACCGAGGCTTCATCCACCAATACCGGTGACGCACCGAACACCGCCGGTCGCACCACCCGTCCATGCAACAGGCCGGGCATGCGCAGGTTCTGCACATACTCATGCGTGCCAAACACCTTGGCCGGCAGCTCCACGCGTGGTATTGACTGACCAATCACCTTGTGCGCCGCTGCTGCCTTGGGCTTGCCCTGGCCGGAGAACTTCTGATCGAAGCGCTTGCCGCCAACCAGCTCGACATAGCTGACGCGCTTGCCATCACTGCCACTGACCACGCCATCCTGCACCGTCAGCGTGCCGGCCGGTGCCGACAGACGCGTTGCTGCCATCTGCAGCAGCGTGTGCCGTGCTTCGGCACAAGCCTGACGAATCTGCGGCCCGGCGCGATACAGCGTCAGGCTGCCCACGGTCGGGCCCTGATGCAAACAGCGCTGGGTGTCACCCATCACCACGCTGACGCGCGAGAACGCGACATCCAGCTCATCGGCAACGATCTGACCCATGGCGGTCTGGATACCGGTACCGAGCTCGACCTTGCCGCAGAACAGCGTGACCTTGCCATCGGCAGCGATTGCCACCCAGGAGTCGAGCATCTGGAAACGCGGATCAGCCGGCGGCGCCTGGGCATCCACCGCCAGCGGGATGGCAAACGACACCACCAGTGCGCCACCGGCCTTGAGCAGCTGGCGCCGGCTCAGGCTGTCGATGGTATTACGCGCATTGCCGGCGCGCCTGGCGCCCTGGTCGTCGACCGGGCTCAAGCTGGCACTCAGGGGCGTATTCAGGCGCGCATTCATACGGTCACCTCGTTGTGCAGTGTGTTGGTCTGGTCAAGCTGGTTATCTGCGCTGCGGGTGAGGCCGGCAGCCCGGCGAACCGCACGCAGGATGCGCATATGCGTACCGCAACGGCACAGGTTGTCAGAAAGCGCGGTGCGTATCTGCGCCTCGCTCGGCTTGGGATTGCTCTTGAGGAGCGCTGCCGTGGTCATGACCATGCCATTGATGCAATAGCCGCATTGCGCGGCCTGCTCGGCAATGAAGGCCTGCTGCACCGGATGCGGCCGCTCGGGCGTACCCAAGCCCTCCACCGTGACCACCGGCGCCGTCACTGCCGACACCGGCATGACGCAGGCCCGTACCGGCGCTCCGCCAACATGCACGGTGCAGGCACCGCACTGCGCCAGACCACAACCGTATTTCGGACCATTCAGCCCGACTTCATTGCGCAAGACGTACAGCAGCGGCGTATCGGCCTCGGCCTGCACGGCATGCAACTTGCCGTTGACCGTGATGCTGCGGGTTGGGGTGCGGTTACTCATTCGTCCTCCTCAGGATGGTGAATGCTGCAATGGATTCTGCAACGATGAAATTTACTTGGCGTTCTGGATTTCCAGCTCTTTCAGGCTCTTGAGATCGGCACCTTCGTCCATCGAGAAACGATCGCCAAACTCATACATGTCGTCATGCTGGTAACCGTCGTAGTACTGGATTTCCCACCAGTTGTGGTCCAGGTCTTCGAGGTAGAAGGAGTACACGCCGTGCATGTTCTGCACCGGCAGCACCTGGCGAATGCCATAGGCATCCTTTTGCTCGTTGGCAGCCTTGTGCGCGGCATCGACTTCTTCCTTGCTGGCGACATCCACGCCCCAGTGGTTCAGCACATTGCACGGATGCACTGCATCGCCCACCTCGACACACACCACATGGAATTTCAGCCCGCAGCGCAACACCATCGCCGGCTTGGCATGACGCACACACTCCAGGCCGAGAAACTCTTCATAAAAGCGCCGCGACTTGGCCAGGCTGTAGCACTCCAGCGTGCCGTGCGAGAGCACATAGGGCTTGACCACCGACTTGCGGTTCTCCACCGCGACCTTGCCGTCTCCTGGGATCATGCTTTCCTCCTCCGTTGATGATTGACTGCCAAACCGATGTATTGCCTGCCCCTCACACCGACGCGGCTGCCTTGCTCGACTCATCCAGAAACGAATCGGCAAAGAACGCATCTTCGGGCAATCCGCATTGCGCCAGAAAATCGCGCTGTGCCGCATCCACCATCACCGGCACACCACAGGCATAGACCTCATGCCCGGACAGATCCGGATGGTCGGCCATCACCGCCTGATGCACCAGGCCGGTCCGACCCTGCCAGCCGTCCTGCGCCGAAACCTCGGACAGCACCGGTACATAGCTGAAGCCTGGCACCTCACGCGCCCACTGCTCGGGCAAGGCTGCCATGTAAAGGTCTGCCGGCTTGCGGCAGCCCCAATACAGCTGCATCGGGCGCTGACTGCCGCGGGCGATGGCATGCTCGATCATGGCCTTGATCGGCGCGAAGCCCGTGCCACTGGCCAGGAAAATGATCGGCTTGTTGCTGTCCTCGCGCAGATAGAAACTCCCCAGCGGGCCCTCGAAGCGCATCACCTCACGCTCCTTGACCTCGCCGGCGAACAGGCGGTCGGTGAAATGGCCACCGGGCACATGCCGGATATGCAACTCGATATGGCTGACACCCTCGGCGCTCGGTTTGCAGGCAATCGAGTAGCTGCGACGCTTGCCGTCCTTGAGCAGGAAGTCCACATACTGGCCGGCCATGAAGCGCATGTTCTCGTTCATCGGCAAACGCAAATCCAGCACCGCCACATCAGCACTCGGGCGCTCGATCTTCACCACCCGGCACGGCACGATGCCGGGCTTGATGCCGGCCAGGCCCTCGAGCTCGGCGATCTCCACCACCAGATCACTTTTCGCCCTGGCGCTGCACAACAGCGCCAGACCCTTGGCCTTGTCGCTGTCGGGCAGATAGGTCGGATGCACATCGCCGAAGTCGACCTCACCCTCGCGCACCGTGCCGCGACAACTGCGACAAACGCCACTGCGGCAGCTATAGGGAATAGACAGTCCGGCCTTGATCCCGGCCTCGAGAATTTTCTCGTCCGGCTCGACCTGGAATTGATGACCACTCGGCTGCAGCGTGACCTGAAAAGTCATGGAACGACCCTTGAAAAATAACGCAACTTATTGATTTTATTGAGTTTTTTAAAAAACCCGGTTCACTCCGGATCGCCATTTGACAGATGCTCCCACATGCGCTCGGCGATGCGTCCCTGCCAGGTGGCGCGTTGCGCGGCCTGCTCGGCATTCATGCGTGGTGCGCTCTCGGCCATGCCGGCCGCCAGCGCCGCCAGCTCGACCCGCGCGGCATCTTCCAGGTACCAGGCCAGGGTCACCGCCTGCTCGGGCGTCTCACCCGCAGTCACCGAGCCATTGATCGCCACCACCACCGCCGGCGCATCACCCATCACCTCGGCCACGCCCACTGCCGCGGCGTCATTGCGGATCAGACCGGGATCGGACCAGAACGGCACCTGCGGATAGAAGTAGGCACCAAAGCCATGGCGCGCCTTGGGCGTCAGTCCGAGCGCCGCCAGGGCCATGACATTGGGCGACAGAAAACGCGCAATCGATTGCACGCCCGATCGACGCTTGTAAATCTGCTGATGCATGCGCACCTCGCCCAGCACCCCCTCGGGCAAGGCACCGTCCACCGGCACCACCGTGCCGGCCTCACCCGGCTGGATCAGCCCCATGGGCTTGGCGGCGCAGACCAGGAAGTGCTGTTCGTCCAGACGCAGGCTGCAATGGCCATAGGCATGCACCAGGCCGCCACGGGCCAGGGCGCGGGCCATTTT
>CAIPUP010000226.1 GCA_903868285.1 uncultured beta proteobacterium | reverse complement strand
TGCAATCCTGAAAGTCGAGCTGTCCATGTCTTCTACTCCTTTTGCTTCTTCCGCCGCTGCTCCCAATCCCGCCCCCAATCCCGCTCCCAATCCCGCCCACAGCCTGCGCGGCTGGCTGCGCCATCTGGCCGCCACTGGCCGCCTGACCCAGGCGCGTGAAGGCGTCCGTCTGGAGTACGAGCTGGCGGCCATTGCACGCCACTTCGATGGTCAGCAGGCCACGTACTTTCCCGAGCCGGGTGGCCATCCGTTTCCGGTGGTGTCGGGACTGATCTCCGATCGGCGCTGGATCGCCGAGGCCATGGGCGTGCCGCGCGAGCGCATGCTGGCGCATTACCGCGAGGCGGTGGCCAATCCGCTGCCCTGGCGCGAGCTGCCAGCGAGTGAAGCACCGGTGCAGCAAGAGGTGTGTCTGAAGTTCGATATCCGTCATCTGCTGCCGGTGCCGCGCCACAACGAACACGACTCTGCGCCCTACATCACCGCCGGTCTGCTGATTGCGCGCAACCCCAAGACCGGGGTGCAGAACGTCTCCATCCATCGCATCCAGGTCAACGCGCCGGACCGTATGGCCTGCCTGATGCTGCCGCGCCACCTGTTTGCGTATTACCGCATGGCCGAGGAGTCCGGCCAGCCGCTGCCGGTGGCGGTGGTGATCGGTGTTGATCCGCTCACCCTGCTGGCGTCGCAGGCCGTGACGCCGCTGGATGTGGATGAGCTGACCATCGCCGGCGCGCTGCAGGGCGCGCCGCTGCCGGTGGTGAAGTGCCGCACCAGCGAGATCCGCGTGCCGGCCATGGCCGAGATCGTCATCGAGGGCCATATCCCGCCGGGGGAGCGCGAGATGGAAGGGCCGTTCGGCGAGTTTCCGCAGTACTACAGCCCGCAGGAGGAGCGCGAGATCATCCGCATCGACTGCGTCACGCATCGACGCGATCCGATTTATCACACCATCATCCCGGCCGCACTCGAGCACCTGCTGATGGGCTCGATTCCGCGCGAGGCCACGCTGCTGTTGCAGTTGCAGCGGCTGTTCCCGAATGTCACCGATGTGCATCTGTCACTGGGCGGGGTGGGGCGCTACCACCTCTATCTGCAAATGAAAAAGACCCGTGAGGGCGAGCCCAAGAACGTCATCATGGGTGCCTTTGCCGGGCACTACGACATCAAGCAGGTGATCGTGGTGGACGAGGATGTGGATGTGCATGACCCGCAGCAGGTGGAGTGGGCGGTGGCCACGCGCTTTCAGGCCGATCGCGATCTGGTGGTGGTGCCGGGAGCGCTCGGCTCCATCCTTGATCCGTCCACCTCGGCCGGTATCAGTGCCAAGATGGGGCTGGATGCGACGCGGCCGCTGCGCTACGAGGGCCTGAGCTTTACCCGCATTCGTATCCCCGGTGCAGAACAGGTGGACCCGTCGCGGGATGTGGTGGCGATGCCAGCCGAGGAGCTGGCACGGCGACTGGCGGGATAATCGCGGGCGGGCTGGTTGCTGCTGTGGCATGGCGCCAGGTTCGCCGGAGTCAGGGTTGCAGATTTTTCTTAAGTTATTGATTTAATTCACTTTTTTGGAGGATTTATGACGTATCGTGCGAACTCGCGATTGTGCAAAGGCATGGTCGCAGTGCTGTTCTGTCTGGGGCAACTGGTCGGGCTGGGTAGCCTGGGTCTGGCGCAGGCGCAAAGCAGCAGCGGCAGTGACTACACCCCGACCGTGGGCCAGCCGGGCAAGGATGTGGTGTGGGTGCCTACGCCGGAAGATCTGGTCGAGCGCATGTTGCAGATGGCGCAGGTCGGTGCGCGTGATGTGGTGATGGATCTGGGCTCGGGCGATGGCCGCATTGCCATTGCCGCCTCCAAGCGCGCGGCCAAGGCAGTGGGCATCGAGTTCAATCCCGACATGGTGAATCTGTCCCGGCGCAACAACACCCGCGACAGCGGCAAGGCCGAGTTCATCAATGGCGATGTGTTCAAGACCGATTTCTCCTCGGCCACGGTACTGACCATGTATCTGCTGCCGCAACTCAACATGCGTCTGCGCCCGACCATCCTCGACATGAAGCCCGGCACGCGGGTGGTGGCGCACCAGTTCAACATGGAGGACTGGGAAGCCGACGAGGTATCGGAGATCGACTGGCGGCGTGCTTACCTGTGGATCGTGCCGGCCAAGGTTGGGGGCAGCTGGAAGCTGGACCTCGGCGGTCGCACCCTGGAGCTGAACCTGAACCAGAAGTTCCAGAAAATCGAAGGCACGGTGCAGCTGCCCAAGATCAAGGCCGGCCTGCGCGATGCGCATCTACGTGGCGACGCCATCAGCTTCAGCCTGGTGGACGACCGTGGTGTGCGGCTGGACTTCCGTGGCAAGGTCAGCGGCAATCGCATTGAAGGCACAGTCAAGCCGGAGAACGCGCCCGAGACCAAGTTCAGCGCCAGCAAGGGTTGATCGGGCAGCGCTGATCGGGCAGCACTGCCCGATCAGCGCTGCGACAGCTCAGCGCTTTTTCGCGGACGGCGGGCGGAACTTGGTTTCCGCCTTGACGTCCTTGCGCTGGTATTTCTCGCTGATGCGACCGTTCACCAGGTAGTCGCCCTTGACCGCACGCAGCGCGGCGGCATCCCACTCCGGCATCCAGTCACCGAGCGAATAACCGAACCACGGCGGTTGCGGACGCAGCGAGGGCAGGCCGAGCTCTTCCCAGATCTTGCGCGACTTCTCCATGTAGGGGCGGGTCGGCAGTGCCAGCGGTGGCATGTCGGACTTCATGGTGGCGTCCATGAGCAGGGTCGAGTCTTCTTCCTGATCCAGTTCGCGCTTGGGTCCGTGGCCCTGGCCGCGATGCGCCAGCGTTTCGACATCGTCCACCGGGTTCATGCGATAGGCCATGGCCCAGAGGATGGCGTCGGCGTTGTCCGGATCGATGTCCTCGTTGACTGCAATGCAGATCTTGCCGCAGTCGCCTTTGAAGAAGGCTGCACCACGCAGCGCACGCCAGATCTCGGTGCGCGGCGTACCACGCTCGAAGGTGATGACGGTGACGCGCAACAGGCCGGTCAGCGGCTCGTGCAGCGAGACATTCTTCACGCCGCGAATGCCGAGGGTGCGACGCAGGTGATCCAGGAACAGCGGCTCATAGGCCACGCGCTTGATCACGCTCGATTCGCTCGGTGCCACCTGGCTGATATAGGACGGAATCACCGGTGCCTTGCGATGGGTGATGGCGGTGATCTTCATCGGCAGGTTGAATTCTTCCAGCGCCACATGGCCGTGCGACTCGCCAAACGGCGCTTCCGGTTCCAGCCATTGCAGATCGATCAGGCCCTCGATCACCACTTCGGCTTCGGCCGGCACCATCAGGTTGACGGTTTTGGCTTTCACCACCCGGATCGGCTTGCCGGCCAGGCCACCGGCCACGCCCAGCTCATCCATGCCGATCGGCAGTTTTTGTGGCCCCATGAAGGCGACATAGGGCGGGCAGCCCAGCACGATGGCGCAGGGCATGGTCTTGTGGCCGAGCTCCTTGTAGCGCTGGTAATGCAAAAAGCCGCCGGCACCGCCGACGCGGGTGGCCATGCGTACCACCAGCCGGTCGGGCGCCTTGAG
>CAIPUP010000225.1 GCA_903868285.1 uncultured beta proteobacterium | reverse complement strand
CGGCCCGTCACAGGTCAAGCGCATGGGACATGGCGTGCTGATGACCACGCGTGCGCCAGAGGCTACCAAGTGGATGCGCGAATTCCTCGGCCTGATTCCCTCGGATGATGTCTATGCCGGTGACAAGAGCAATGTCATTGCTTCGTTCAACCGCTGCGACCGCGGCGAGACGCTGGTCGACCATCATGTGTTCCTGTGCTTGTCCGGCCCGCGCAGCGGCCTGAACCACATGTCGTATGAAGTGCAGAACATCGACGATGTGATGCTTGGCCACGAGCACCTCAAGCGCACCGGCAAGTACGAGCAGATCTGGGGCATCGGCCGGCATGTGCTGGGCAGCCAGGTGTTCGACTACTGGAAGGATCCGTGGGGCCGGGTGCATGAGCACTGGACTGACACCGACATGCGTCGGGTCAGTGATGGCTTCAACTACCTGTCGGTGGAAGAGGGCCTGAACTCACAGTGGGGCCAGCCGGCGCCGCAGTCGTTTATCGATCACTGCACGCCCTGATGGCTGCCAGGATGGCGCGCTGTTGAGGCAACGGCCCGTTTAGGGCCGTTGCTTTTTATACTTATAAATCAAATAGTTACGTAATTCTGCGGGGCGTAGAGCCAGTCCAGTCGGGCGAGGTTCTCGGCCTGACTGCGGCCAGCGAAGATGTCGTTGCGCGCCAGTCTTGCCGGGCCGCGCGCATGCAGCAGCGTATCCATGGCGAAGGCGCTCAGTTGCACTCGCGTGGCGCGCGGCAGGCGACGTTGCTGGTACAGCGCAAAGGCGGTATCAAACAGCGCATGGCCCCCGCTGCCGGCCTGGTTTGCGCCGCTGTGAGTTTGCTGCGATCGCACCTCCTCGGCGGCGCGCGCCAGGCACAGCGCATCCTCCAGCGCCATCGCTGCACCCTGGGCGATGTACTGCACCATGGCATGCGCCGCATCACCCAGCAAGGTGACTGCGCCGTCACACCAGCGCTCCACAGGCTCGCGCTGACGGATGACATAGCGCTTGAAGGCGGCGGGTACGCGCATCACCGTCAGCGGCGCCTCGACCCAGTCCGGGAAATGCGCCAGTGCTTCGGCCGGTGCGGCATCGCTGCTTTCATCGGCCTCGGTCTGGCCAGTCACCACGGTGGCGCCGAAGTTGAACATCGACCAGTCACGCACCGGGTAATAAATGATGTGTGCACCCGGCCCGACCCAGAGCGTCGGCCAGGGATGCTGATGCTGCCGCGGCATCTGTGCCGCTGGAATGCTGGCGCGATAGATGAGCGCGCCACAGCCGCGCGGCGGTCCGTCATCCAGCATCTGCCGGCGGATGGCTGAATGCACGCCATCGGCACCGATCAGCGCTGCAGCCTGCAGCTGGCTGCCATCGGCCAGTTGCACTGTCACGCCGTGTTCGGTGTTGATATACCCCGCCACCCGGGCACTGTTGCGCAGCATGATGTGTGGCAGTGCGCGACAGGCTTGCAGCAGTGCGCCATGGATGTCGGCGCGATGCGCCACGGCGTAGGGATTGCCATAGCGCTGACGAAAACTCTCGTCACAGGCGATATCGAGGATCTGCTCACCCGTCACGCCATCACACAGACGCATGCGTTCGATCAGCAGTGCCTGGTGACGCGCCTGATCACCGACGCCGAGCGCATCCAGCACATGCAGTGCGTTAGGCGCGACCTGCAGACCGAGGCCGATCTCGCCGAACTCATGTGCCTGTTCCAGCAGCAGCACCGGGAACTGGCGCTGCGCCAGTGCCAGGGCGCAGGCCAGACCGCCGATGCCGCCACCAGCGATGACGATGGGCGCGGTCTGGCCCATTCCCCCTGAGTGCTGCGACATGCCTTGGCCTTGCCGCTACACCAGCGAGGCGCGCTGGCGCAGCGCATCCTTGTCAAAGCCGGCCACACGCTTGTAGCGGTCGGAGAACTCGATCAGCTCGGCCGGGCTCATTACATCCTCGATGCGTGCGAAGGGCTTGTCGCCGGTGCGTTCATGCACCACACGCAGGATGGTGTCTGGCGGTGCGCTGCGGTTCATCAGCACCACCTTGTTGGCCGCTTCCATGCGCGCTGCTTCATAGGCCTTGAGTGCGGCTGTGGCATCGCGCAGCTGGCGTTGCTGGCCCTGTGGGCCTTGCTGGCTGTGCTGGCGCAGACAGCCGGCGAGGGTGCGGGCATCCAGGATGCCTTGCCCGGCACCATTGCCGCCGCGCGGATACATCGGATGGGCAGCATCGCCCACCAGAGTTACACGGCCAAAGGTCCACTGCGGCAGCGGATCGCGATCGACCATCGGGTATTCCAGAATCTGTTCGGCGTTGCGGATCATCTCTGGCACATCCAGCCAGTCGAAATGCCAGTCGGCATAGGTCGGCAGAAAATCCTCCAGCTTGCCGCCCAGGTTCCAGTCCTGGATGACATTGCGCGGCGATTGAATCTCCGCCACCCAGTTGATCAGCTGCAGGCCATCGGCCTCGACATGTTTGCCGATGGGATAGATCACCATCTTGCCGACTGACAGCCAGCCGATCTGCACCATGCTCATGCCGCTGAGATAGGGCTTCCAGCGTGTCACGCCACGCCACATGTTGATACCCTGATAGGCCACGCCGCCTTCGTCGGGGTAGAGCTGTTTGCGGACAGCTGAATGAATACCGTCACAGGCAATCGCCACCGTGCCGCGTGCCGTGCTGCCATCGGCAAAGCGCGCCGTCACGCCGTGATCATCCTGATCGACGCCCTCGCAACGCTTGTCCAGCAGAATGCTGTGTTGTCCCAGTCGTTCCCGCACGGCGTCGATCAGTACCTGATGCAAGTCGCCGCGATGGATCGACAGTTGCGGCCAGTCATAGCCGGCGGCACGGCCGCGTGGCTCCTTGCAGATGAACTGACCGAAGCGGTTGTAGTAGGCCATCTCCTCGGTGGTGACTGCCACATCCTCCAGCAACTGGCCGAGACCGAGTTCGGTCAGCTCGCGCATGGCATGTGGTTGCAGATTGATGCCGACACCGAGCCTGCGCAAATCGGGTGCCGCCTCAAACACCCGGCACGGCAGGCCGAGTTCATGCAGGCTGAGCGCCAGCACCAGGCCGGTGATGCCACCGCCGAGGATGAGGACGTCGTCGTTATGCGCTGAATCGGTAGGTGTTGAGGTGTGGTGTGTTGAGGCGTGGTGTGTGGATGCGGGGTGTTGCATGCAGAGCTCCAGATTGCCGGATTGATCCGGCCGACGCGTGGTTCGCCAGGCCGTCAAAGGTTCGCAGGATGCTAGCATGGGCATTCGGCTGTTCTTCCCGCGGTTCTGAATGTGGTTCTCGATACAGGAGCGAGCATGACTCTGTGGCAAGCGAATGTGGCTTTGGGTACGGCAGTGGCGATGCACGAGATGTGCAACAGGATGCGGCTGGCTGTTGTGAGCGCCTTGTTGGCTACGGGTCTGATGGGTGCTTTGATGCCAATCGCGGCAGCACAGAC
Organism: uncultured beta proteobacterium; assembly: GCA_903868285.1. Classification (GTDB taxonomy): domain Bacteria; phylum Pseudomonadota; class Gammaproteobacteria; order Burkholderiales; family SG8-39; genus CAIPUP01. Next base: position 385 of record CAIPUP010000225.1, on the reverse strand, counting down.
CTGGCCCAACCGACCGGTGCGGCTGATCGTTGGGCAGAACGCCGGCGCTACGCCCGACATCGTGGCGCGCATGGTGGCCGAACGGCTATCAGTGGGGCTGGGTCAGCCGATCGTGGTGGACAATCGTGGTGGTGCCGATGGCGTGATCGCGGTGCAGGCACTCAAAGCCGCACCAACCGATGGCTATTCGTTATTGTTCGCGGCGTCGTCGCTCATCGTGTCCAATCCGCATTCCTTTAAGAGCCTGCCCTACAACCCGGAGCGCGATTTTGTTGCGGTGGGCATGGTTGGCATGAGTCCCTTCATGGTGGCCTTGAACAACGAGGTCAAGGCCAGGAACCTCGCCGAGCTGATTGCCTTGGGTCGTTCTTCTCCGGACAAGCTG
>CAIPUP010000224.1 GCA_903868285.1 uncultured beta proteobacterium | reverse complement strand
CCACAAGCACGACCTGCCACCGGGTGCACTACTGGTGCAGCTGGGTGGCCCGGGCATGCTCATCGGTATGGGTGGTGGTGCCGCCTCCAGCATGGATACCGGGGCCAACACGGCCGATCTGGATTTCGATTCGGTGCAGCGGGGCAATCCCGAGATGGAGCGACGCGCCCAGGAAGTGATTGATCGTTGCTGGCAATTGGGCGAAGACAACCCGTTACTGTCGATTCATGACGTTGGTGCCGGTGGCCTGTCGAATGCGCTGCCGGAGCTGGCGCATACCGGTGGCCGGGGTGCGCGCATCGATCTGCGTGCGCCGCAGAGCGAAGAGCCGGGCATGTCGCCGCGCGAGATCTGGAGTAACGAGTCGCAAGAGCGCTATGTGCTGGCGATTGCGCCGCACAGCCTGGCGCTGTTCGAGGCGCTGTGTGCGCGCGAGCGTTGTCCGTTCGCGGTGGTGGGTCAGACCACCGATGACGGCCGACTGCTTGTCACCGATGCGCATTTCGACAATCAACCGCTGCCGCCGGTGGACATGGACATGCAGGCCTTGCTCGGCAAGCCGCCGCGCATGACGCGCAACGTGCAGCACAAGCCACGGCCGGTCGCTTCCGCGTCGAAGCCGGACGCGCCGAGCACGCCGCCGGCCCTGGCCGATATCACCCTGGAGCAGGCCTGTTTGCGGGTATTGGCGGCGCCGACCGTGGCCAGCAAGAACTTTCTGATCGCCATCGGCGATCGCAGCGTCGGTGGCTTGTGTGCGCGTGATCAATACGTCGGGCCTTGGCAGGTGCCGGTGGCCGATTGCGCCGTGACCCTGATGGATTTCGAAGGCACGGCAGGGGAGGCCTTTGCCCTGGGCGAACGCACGCCGCTGGCGGTGCTGGATGGCCCGGCCTCGGGCCGCATGGCGGTGGCCGAGGCGCTGACCAATCTGGCAGCGGCGCGTATTGACGATCTGGCGCGGGTCAAGCTCTCGGCCAACTGGATGGCCGCGGCCGGCGTCGAGGGTGAGGACGCCATTCTTTTTGACACCGTCAAGGCGGTGGCGCTGGAGTTGTGTCGTGCCATCGGCGTGAGCATTCCGGTGGGCAAGGATTCGCTCTCCATGCGCACCGCCTGGCGGGTGTCCGACGCGCAGAGCGGCAATGTCGCCAAAGAAGTGGTGTCGCCGGTGTCGCTGATCGTGACCGCGTTTGCGCCTTGCGAGGATGTGCGCGCCACGCTAACGCCGCAGCTGCGTACCGATCTTGGGCCGACCGAGCTGCTGTTGCTCGACCTGGGCTGCGGACGCAATCGTCTTGGTGGATCCATGCTGGCGCAGGTGCATGGCGCCATGGCGGCCTGGGATGCGGCTGTGCCGGATCTCGATGAAGCTCAGTTGATTGCAAAATTTTTCCTTATTATTCAAGAACTTAGCAAGGAATCTCTGATCCTTGCCTATCACGATCGTTCGGATGGCGGACTGTTCGCCTGCGTCTGTGAGATGGCCTTCGCCGGTCATTGCGGGGTGAGCCTCAACCTGGACCTGCTGGCCTATGACCGCGCGGCGCTGGATGTCGATGGCAGCGAGCGTGAGCACAATCTGCTGCCGGCGCGCGATCAGGAGCGCTTGCTGGGTGCGCTGTTCGCCGAGGAACTGGGGGCGGTGATCCAGGTGCGCAGCGCGGATCGCAATGCGGTGCTGGCGCGCTTGCGTGCCGCCGGCATCAGCGCCCAGGTGATCGGCAAGCCCAATGATCAGGATGCGATACGACTGATCCGCAATGCGCGGGCAGCGTTCGAGCAGCCGCGCTGGTCGCTGCAGCGTCGCTGGTCGGAGCTGAGCTATCGCATGCAGGCCATGCGCGACGATCCGATTTGCGCCAAGGAAGAGTACGACCAGTTCATGGATGCCGCCGATCCGGGTCTTTGCAGCGTGCCGAGTTTCGATCCGGCCGAGGATGTGGCAGCGCCGTTCATCCAGGCCAGCGCTGGTTCCAAAGGCGGTGCGCGGCCGCGCATTGCCATCCTGCGCGAGCAGGGCGTGAACGGCCAGGTCGAGATGGCCGCGGCCTTTGATCGTGCCGGCTTCGAGGCGTGCGACGTGCATATGAGCGATCTGCTGGCCGGTCGGGTATCGCTGGCTGATTTCCGTGGTGTGGCCGCCTGCGGTGGTTTTTCCTATGGTGATGTGCTGGGCGCGGGCTCGGGCTGGGCCAAGTCGATTCTGTTCAATGATCGTGCGCGGGCCGAGTTCGAAGCCTTCTTTGCCCGGCAGGACAGCTTTGCCCTGGGTGTGTGCAACGGCTGCCAGATGATGAGTCAGCTGCGCGATCTGATCCCCGGTGCCGCGCATTGGCCGCAGTTCCGGCGTAACCGCAGCGAGCAGTTCGAAGCGCGACTGGTGATGGCCGAAGTGACCGACAGCCCCTCCATTTTCTTTGCCGGCATGGCGGGCAGTCGCATGCCCATCGTGGTGTCACATGGCGAGGGCAGGGTGGTACATGACCGCGAGGGCAGCGAAGCCGCTGCGCTGGTCAGCCTGCGCTATGTCGATCATCGCGGGCAGCCGACGCAGCGCTACCCCATGAATCCGAATGGCTCGCCCGAAGGCGCGACCGGCTACACCACGCCGGATGGACGCTTCACCATCCTGATGCCGCATCCAGAGCGGGTGTTTCGCGCGGTGCAGCAAAGCTGGCATCCGGACGGGGCTGCCGAGGACAGCCCGTGGATGCGGCTGTTCCGCAACGCACGGGTGTGGGCCGGGCGTTAAACCGGCTGGCTAAACCGGCTGGGTTAACCGGGCCGCGTCGACTGCCTGCTTACTCGACCTTGGCCTTGCTGCGCAGCTCGCGAATCAGCTTTTGCACTTCCTGTTCCTGCAACGCCTGGCTGATGCGTGGCTTGACTTCGTTGTAGGCCGGGAATGATGCGGTGCGCATGTCATCGAGCTGAATCACATGCCAGCCAAACTGGGTGCGTACCGGCGTGGCGCTGAACTTGCCCTTCTCCAGCTTTACCATGGCATCGGAAAATGTCTTGACGAAGGCCGAGGGCGGATTCCAGTCCAGATCGCCGCCACGGTCCTTGTTGCCGGCATCCTTGGATTGCTTGGCCAGCTCCTCGAAATTGCCGCCCTTGCCGAGCTGCTCGATGATGCTCACCGCCTGCGCTTCGGTCTCGACCAGGATATGCCGGGCGCGATACTCGTTCTCGCCGCGCTGGGCGCGTGCACGGTCGTATTCGGCCTTGAGGGCTTCCTCTTTCACCGGACGGGTGCGCACATAGTCCTGCAGGAAGTTGTTGATGATGATTTCCTGGCGCGCCATTTCAATCTGCATCTGTACATCCGGTCGGCGTGCGATGCCTTTTTTCTCGGCCTCCTGTGCCACCACTTCACGGCTGATCAGCAGATCAAGCGCCGCCTGCCGCGCTTGTGGGTCTTGGGGGTTTTGCTGCGCGCCTTGCTGGCCGGCCTGTGCGCCACCTTGTTGCTTCATGACGAAATCCAGCCGCGCCTTGGACAGTGGCTTGCCGTTCACGCTCGGAAGACGATTGGGGTCGGGCAATACCTGCGCCGGCAGCCCTGGCAGCGGTGCCTGCTGTGACCAGGACAAGGGTGTCACTGTCAGCAGCAACAGCGCCGCGATTGCTGGGGTGCTACGAGACAGGCGGCGATTCATCGGGCGGCGCATCATGCGGACTCTCCATCGGGTGGGGAGCTGAATGGACGATCATCCAGCGGTGTCGTCGATGATAGCCGATCGGTCTGTCAATACGGTTATGGAATTACTTTTAACGTCGGGTTTTTAAGGGCGTGCGATTTAACAGCGTGCCATTTCCGTCATGACTGCCACTCGTCTGGCGCCAGTGTGGTCAGCGCCAGCGCGTGAATGCGCTCTTGCATCAGATCGTGCAGGCAGTCATAAACCAGACGATGACGCTTGACACGCATCAGGCCGGCAAACTGCGCCGAGACGATGGTGAGCGAGAAATGACTGCCGTCATCGCGCCAGCCGCCGTGCCCGGCGTGTTGTGCGGAGTCGTCTTCGATCACGCAATGCAGGGCTTGCAAGGGTGCAAGTCGCTGGCGTATCAGTTCGCGAATCGCGCCGCTCAAGACGAGGAGTCCTGCTTGCCCGGATCAACATGGCGCGCCAGCACTACACCCTGACCGATGACGAACAGGATCATCAGACCGGTGGTGCCGAACAGTTTGAAGTCCACCCAGGTATCGGTCGGGTAGTTGTCGGCAACATACAGATTGAGCACGCCCATCACAGCGAAGAACCCGGCCCAGCTCCAGTTGAGCTTGCGCCAGAGCGGCTCGGGCAATACCACTTGTGCCTGCATCATGGCTTTAATCAGGTTGCGGCCAAAGAACAGCTCGGCCACCACCAGCGACACGCTGAACAGCCAGTACAGCACAGTGGGTTTCCATTTGATAAAACTCTCGTCCTGCAAAAACAGTGTTGCGCCACCGAAGATCACGATGATCACCAGACTGATCCAGAGCGTGGTCTCGACCTTGCGTCCGCGCAGCTTCAGCCAGGCCACCTGGGCCACCGTGCCGGCAATCGCTACCGTCGTTGCGGCATAGATGCCCCAGAGCTTGAAGGCAAGAAAAAACAGAATGACGGGGAAGAGGTCGAATAGAAATTTCATGTTGTGTTGATATCGTGGAGTCTTGTGATGGATGAAGTTTTTTCCGAGGCCAAGTTATCGCATGAATTTACAGTGCGCTGCCGGCGTAGTCCGCCAGACGCGAGCGCTCGCCACGCGCCAGGGTGATGTGTCCGGCATGGGGCCAGCCCTTCATGCGGTCCACCACATAGGTCAGGCCGGAGCTGCCTTCGGTCAGGTAGGGCGTGTCGATCTGCGCGATATTGCCCAGGCAAACCACCTTGGTGCCGGGACCGGCGCGGGTGATGAGGGTTTTCATTTGTTTCGGCGTGAGGTTCTGTGCCTCATCGATGATCAGGTACTTGTTAAGAAAGGTGCGACCGCGCATGAAGTTGAGTGATTTGATCTTGATCCTGGCGCGGATCAGGTCGCGTGCGGCAGCCCGTCCCCAGTCGCCGCCGCTGCCAGGCTCGTTACCGACGCCATTGAGCACATCCAGGTTGTCTTCCAGCGCGCCCATCCAGGGCGCCATTTTTTCTTCTTCGGTACCCGGCAAAAAGCCGATGTCCTCGCCCACCGGTACCGTGACGCGGGTCATGATGATTTCGTTGTAGCGCTTCTCATCCAGTACTTGCGACAAGCCTGCGGCCAGCGTCAGCAGGGTCTTGCCGGTGCCGGCCTGCCCAAGCAGGGTAACGAAATCGATCTCCGGATCCATCAGCAAGTTCAGGGCGAAATTCTGTTCGCGATTGCGCGCATGGATGCCCCAGACCGCATTGCGCGGCAGGCTGAAGTCGATCAGGGTTTCAATCACCGCGCTGCGACCGGATTGTTCTCGCACTGCCGCCTGCAGCGGATGTGCCCCGTCCTGATAGACGAACTCATTCACCAGCACCTGATTGGCCAGCGGACCCTTGATGCGGTAGCGGGTGCGTCCGTCCTGTTTCCAGGACTCCAGGTCCTTGCCGTTCTTGTCCCAGAAATCTGCTGAGAGCTCGCGCACGCCGGTGTAGAGGATGTCGGTATCCTCCAGCACCTTGTCATTGAAGTAGTCCTCGGCTTCCAGGCCCAGGGCGCGCGCCTTGATGCGCATATTGATGTCTTTGGACACCAGGATCACCCGTCGCGACGGATGCTTTTGCTGCAGCCAGATCACGACGCCAATGATCTGGTTGTCGGCCTTGCTGGTTGGCAGACTGGCCGGCAATGGGCCGTTGATCGCCTCGGTCTGCAGGAACAGCCGACCGCGTGCGCTGTCCGCCGGCTGTCGGCGCAACTCGATGCCAGATTGAATACTGCTTTCCGAGCCACTGACGATCTCATCCAGGAAGCGGCTGGCCTGGCGCGCATTGCGAGCCACCTCGGACACACCCTTCTTGTTGGAGTCGAGTTCCTCCAGGGTCATCATCGGCAGATAGATGTCATGTTCCTCGAACCGGAACAGACTGGTCGGGTCGTGCATGAGAACGTTGGTGTCCAGCACAAACAGCTTGCCGGCCGCCTTGGTTACGCCCCGTGGGGCGTTCTTCTTGCTGGCCGCTTTGGCTGTCTTCACTGCGCCCCGCGTGGGGCGCGCCGACTCAGAGCGCTTTGACAATCTCGAGTACCTCCTGGACATGGCCGGGCACCTTGACGCCGCGCCATTCATGGATCAATTTGCGTGAAGCATCCAGCACAAAGGTGCTGCGCTCGATGCCGCGAACCTGCTTGCCGTACATGTTTTTCATTTTCATCACGCCGAACTGGTTGCAGACTTTTTCGTCGCTGTCCGACAGCAGTTCGAACTGAAATCCCAGCTTGGCCTTGAAGTTTTCATGCGACTTGATGCTGTCGCGCGAAATGCCATAGACCTGAGCACCGGCCTTGATGAATTGATCATGCAGATCGCGGAAGTTGCCAGCCTCGGTGGTGCAGCCGGGGGTGTTGTCCTTGGGATAGAAAAACAGCACCAGGGTTTTGGCCTTGCATGCCGAGAGGCTGAAGACGCTATCGCCGGTACAGGGCAGGGAGAAATCAGACACGATGGTGTTGAGCATGGCGGTATGCCGTTCCTTGAATGACTGGGTAAGACCGAAGACTGTTCAGGTTAACAGTGCCCGCTCACAAATGCGAAGCGGCTGCATTGCAAACGAGAACTGTCACGAAAAATTCATGGACAAAAAATCACAGCCTCATAGTAGGAATTCAGGCCCCTGCACGGCCAGTGTGCCGCTACGTCCAGGGACCTCGCCAAATTGCAGTACATGCCGAGGCAGATTGGCAGTATCCAGATCAGCGGCGTAGTCACTCAGCGACACCAGGCGATAGCCCATGGCTTTCCAGCCAGCAAGCAGCACTTCGAAGACCGGTGCGAATTTGCCACCCTCCAGTTCCGCATGCAGGGTAAAGACATGTCCGGTTGCACTCATCGTCGAGGGATTCTCGCGGGAGGCTTGCAGTAAGGTGCCGGCGACATTGTCTGCAGTGATGCCGTTCAGGCCTATCAATTCATCCAGCGTTGGCAGCGTGGTCGGTAATTGCGGGCAGGCGACGATTTCGGCGTTCAGGATGGGAATGAACGGATGCGTGCCGCGGCAGTCCGAGGCCAGGCCATAGCCCATGCGCTGATTCAGTCGCTGCGCATGGATCGATGTCTGCCAGCCGGCGCTGCCGCACAGCAGCGGCGGCAAACCAAAGATTTCCCGGTAGCGGTCATGCGCACGCTGCATCTGGTTCAGCGTCCAGGCGGCATTCGCGCTGCGCACGCCGTCCTGCCAGGCGATGTGGTCCCAGCAGTGAATGCCTGTTTCGAAGCCGGCATCACGCACCGCACGCATTTCGCTGGCGCAGCGCAAGCCGATATCGGGTCCTGGCAGCAAGGTTCCATAGAGCAGGGTACGCAAGCCGTAGTGCGACAGCACCGAGGTGCGCGAGACCTTTTTTGCAAAGCCGGGTCGGAACGCCCGACGAATGGCGCGACCGGTGTGGTCCGGCCCGAGCGAAAACAGGAAGCTCGCACCGGCATTGTGGCGTTTGAGCATCTCCACCAGTCGTGGCACCCCTTCGCGCGTGCCACGATAGGTGTCGACGTCGATTTTCAATGCCAGTTTCATTGGCACTGGCTTGATACCGATACAGGTTTCAGGTGCAAGAGCAGTTCTGACTTCAAGCGGATCGGCTCAGTCCACCAGGCTGCGCGCTTCGGCCACATGACTGCGGTAGGCATCGAAGATTTTTTTCAGTGCGTCGGGCATCGCCACCCGCGGTTTCCAGTTCAGATCGGCCATGGTGTTGGCGATGGCAGGCACGCGGTTTTGCACGTCCTGATAGCCTTTGCCGTAGTACTCGCCGGAGCTGACTTGCAGCAGCTTGGTCTTCTTGGCGCTATTGCGATAGGCCGGATACTGCGCCGCCAGCTTGAGCATCATCTCGGCCAGTTGCTTGACCGAAAAATTATTCTTCGGATTGCCGATGTTGTAGATCTTGCCGCTGGCCACGCCATCCTTGTTCTCGATGATTTTCATCAGGGCATCGATGCCATCGTCGATATAGGTGAAGGCGCGCTTCTGGGTGCCGCCATCGACCAGCTTGATCGGTTCACCCCGCACGATATGACCAAAGAACTGGGTAATGACGCGCGAGCTGCCTTCTTTCGGGGTGTTGATGGAATCCAGCCCGGCGCCGATCCAGTTGAACGGACGGAACAGGGTGTAATCCAGGTTCTGTTCCATGCCATAGGCAGCGATGACGCGGTCCATGAGCTGCTTGGAGCAGGCGTAGATCCAGCGCGGCTTGTTGATCGGGCCATACACCATGGATGAGGAGTCCGGATCAAATTCCGCGTCCGGGCACATGCCATAGACCTCCGAGGTGGAGGGGAAGATCAGGCGCTTACCGTGTTTGACACAAGAGCGCACGATCGGCAGGTTGGCTTCGAAATCCAGTTCGAACACTTTCAGCGGCTGTTTGACATAGGTGGCTGGCGTGGCGATGGCCACCAGCGGCAGGATGGTGTCGCATTTGCGGATGTGGTACTCGATCCACTCGCGATTGATGGTGATATCACCCTCGAAGAAGTGAAAGCGCTTTTTGCTGCGTCCACCCCGTCCACCCTGCCCGCCATGGGGACCTTCGATAAGGTCGGTGATGCGCTCGGACTGCATGTCCATGCCATAGACCTCCCAATCGGTCTTGGCCATGATGCGTTTGGACAAATGGTGACCGATGAAGCCATTGACACCGAGGATGAGAATTTTTTTCATGACGTTCTTTTCATGACGGATGACTTAAGGACATTCGACTTAAGGGTGTTCTGGTTGCGGCGAATCCAACAAAATCGGCATCGGACCCAGATGCTGCTGCAGGTCATCAACAGAGCAAACCTGCATTACGCTTTCCGCTGACTGCAACGCAAACGCCAAAATTTGCAAATCCTGCGCATCGCCGCAGCGGGCGTACAGCGCGCCATTATGCCGCCACAGGCAGGGTGGATGGGTCTGCGGCGGGCCGGGTGCTGGAATTTCGCGCGGTGAATCGCGGTCGGTATTTGGCGTTAGACGTGTGCGCAAAATTCGCAGGCGCATGCCGTTGACATCGCAAAAAGCACCGGGATAGGGGGGCGCTACCGCGCGTACCAGGTTGTGGATGGCGGCGGCCGGTTGCTGCCAGTGAATGCGTCCGTCTTCCGGGCGGCGGCCGCCAAAGTAGCTGCCTTGGCTCAGGTCGAGGGGCTTCGGCTGCAGCCGACCGGCGACCAGTTCGGGCAACAGGCGCTGAAACAATTCCTCGGCAGCAATGCTCACTCTGTCCATGACCTCAGCCGCGGTGTCGTCCGGGCCGATCGCCACTGACTGCTGACCGAGCAGATCGCCAGCGTCGGGCTTGGCCACCATCTGGTGCAGGCTGACCCCGGTTTCCTGTTCGCCATGCAGCACCGCCCAGTTCACTGGCGCACGGCCGCGGTATTTCGGCAGCAGCGAGCCATGCATGTTCCAGGCACCCCGACCTGCCGTGGCCAGCAGTGCCGGTTGCAGCATGTGTCTGTAATAAAAGGAAAAAATGAAATCCGGCTGCAGCGACTGCAACTGTGCCAACAGCGCCGGATCGTTAGCATTGGCCGGGGTAATGACGTTCAAGCCATGTTGCTGCGCCAGCGCCGAGACGCTGGAGAAAAACACGGTTTCGTTCGGATCATCCTGATGCGTCACTACCAGCGGAATCTCCAGCCCGATTGACTGACGCGCATCCAGCAGCACCCGCAGGCAGCGTGCGCCAACCTCGTGATAGCCAAACACCACTACGCGTGTCATGTCACGCGTCATCCGTCATGCGGGGGCTGCTCCAGCACCGCCTGTATCAGGAAACGCGGGCGGTGGCGTACCTGCTCATAGATGCGACCAACGTATTCCCCAACCAGGCCGAGGCCGAACAGCACCAGGCCGATGAGGAAAAAGGTCAGGATGTCGCGATCCCAGATCGCCAGCAGTGCTTCGCGTAAATTGGAGGCCAGCAACCAGCGCTCAACGATCACCACCAGATAGGCCAGCACCGACAGCGATGCCACACCCATACCCAGCAAGGAAAACAGTTGCAGCGGTTTGAGTGAAAAGCCGGTGATGAGATCGAAATTCAGGCGGATCAGACTGAACAGCGAATACTTCGATTCGCCTGCGGCGCGTTCGGCATGGGCTACGCTGATTTCTACCGGATTGCTGGCGAAGGTATAGGCCAGTGCCGGAATGAAGGTATTGACCTCGCGACATTGGTTGATGGCGTCCACCACCGGTCTGGCATAGGCGCGCAACATGCATCCCTGATCCGTCATGCGAATACGCGTAATGCGCTCACGCAGGCCGTTCATGGCGCGTGAGGCCCAGCGCCGGAAGGCGTTGTCCTCTCGGGTGCGGCGGATGCTGCCGACATAGTCATGTCCGCGATCGACTTCAGCCAGCAGCTTGCCGATTTCCTCGGGCGGGTTCTGCAAGTCGGCATCCAGCGTGACCACCACTGTACCCCGGGCATGTTCAAAGCCGGCCAGTATGGCCAGGTGCTGACCAAAATTGCCATTGAACAGGATGACCCGAGTCACATCGGGGCGGCGCTCGAACTGGCCGCGCAACAGGGCGGCAGAGCGGTCACGGCTGCCATCGTTGATGAAAATCAGTTCGTAAGGGCGCTGCAGCGAATCCAGCGCGGGGTAAAGCCGATCGAACAGCGCTTGCAGTACCAGCTCTTCGTTATAGACCGGGATGATCACGCTCACCAGACCGGTCTGGATCGGGCTTGGGTTCGTCGCACTTAGGTTCGTTGCGCTTGGGTTCGTTGCGCTTGGATTCATTACGGTTTCGTTCATGCGTAGGCCAGAAAAATCCGAGGGTGGTGGTGTTCAGGCAGCGCCAAGGCAGCGGCGCAGTGCTTCGCAGACGCGGTCGACATCGTCGTCCTGCATAGCCGGGAACAGCGGCAGGGTGATGATGGCGCGGGCAATGCGTTCGGTGTGCGGGAACTGCCCTTCGCGATAGCCCAGCGCGCGATAGAGCTTGAACAGATGGATGGCCGGGTAGTGCACGCCGATGCCAATGCCTTGTTCTCGCATGGCGGCGATGACCGCCGGGCGTGCGTGACGGGCTGCCAGCACGATCTGGAACATATGCCAGTTGGAATTGCTGAAATCTGCCAGTGGCAACTCGAATTCGAATTGCTCGGCCAGCGAGGCAAGACAGGCAAAGTAATCGCGGGCCAGCTTGCGGCGTCGGCTGGTGAATTCTTCCAGTCGCGGCAATTGGCCCAGGCCGATGCGCGCCGCCAGATCGGTCAGATTGGCCTTGCCGCCAGCCAGTTCCACTTCCATACCGTCTTCACCGGAACGAACCACACCCTGCAAGCGCCATTGTTCGCACCGGCCAATATCGTCGGGCGAGGGCAATACCAGCGCGCCACCCTCAGCAGTGGTGATGTTTTTGTTGGCATGAAAGCTGAATGCGGTCAGATCACCGCGCGCACCGATGGGCACGCCATTCCAGCTGGCGCCAAAGGCCTGTGCCGCATCTTCCACCACCCGCAATTGATGGCGCTGGGCGATGGCATAGAGCTTGTCCATGTCGACGGGTAGCCCGGACAGGAATACGGGTAGCAAGGCCCTGGTGCGCGGTGTGATGGCGGCTTCCATGGCGTCCAGGTCGATATTGCGCGTTTGCGGATCAATGTCGGCAAACACCGGATGCGCACCGGCTTGCAGGATGACGTTGGCGGTGGCGACCCAGGACAGCGGGGTAGTGATCACCTCATCGCCATCGCCAACCCCAGCCAGTTTGAGTCCGATCTCCAGCGCTGCCGTGCCCGACACCAGCGAGCGCACGGCACGACCGCCACAATGTTCGCTCAGCGCCGCCTCGAAGCTTTTGACATGCGGGCCGGAGGTGATCCAGCCCGAACGCAGCACCTCCACCACACCAGCGATGGTGTCCTCGTCAATCAGCGGACGGGTGAAGGGCAGAAAAGGGCGCTGGGTAGCTTGTGTCGGCTTGCCGGGTGTCGTCATGGAGTGATGTTGCTGTGTGTCGAGATTGAAAGGCGTATCAGCTGCGGGTAACCAGCACCACGCCGATGATGATGAAGGCCATGCCCAGCAGCTTTTGAACTCCCAGGGACTCGCCGAACAAATGCCAGGCCGCCACAGCATTGAGCAAATAGCCCAGCGACAGCATGGGGTAGGCCACGCTGACCGGCGTGCGCGATAGCCCAAGCAGCCACACCACCACGCTCACCACATAGCAGCTCAGTCCGGCAACAATGTAGGGCTGCAACGCATAGCGCAGGCCGGCATCGAGGATGTTGCCAGCGGTGTATTCAAACTCACCAATGGCGGTGGTGCCGGCTTTGAGCAGCAATTGCGCTGCGGCATTGAGCAGCACGCCTGCGAGCAGAAAAGCGATGGCGGTATTGCTCATCGTGCTGACGGTTCCTGCGCTGCGTTGACTGTGCCGATCAGGACCCGGCGCGGGTCGCGCATGATCAGGCGATGCGGCATGGTCGGGTGCGTGGCCGGGTTGTCGTAGTCGTTGGCGGCATACACGGCATAGGCCTCGGGTTGTTGGTTCCAGATATTGGCAAAGCTTTTCAGATCGGGAATGAAATCACCGGGTTGCCAGGCAATGGGCTGACTGAGTTCGTCCTTGTAGGACACCATGGTGACGGTTCTTCCAAGGTAAAACGGCAGGCTGTGATCGAAAGTGTTGACGCTGTAGAACGGTGTTTTTGCCGACAGCATAGGGCGCACGCGCTCGGCCATATGATAAGCGGAATACAACGGTGACAAGACTTCATGCCCGCTGAGGGATATCTGTGTCATCGCCAGCGACGACAGTCCAAGCAGGCTGGCTGCGCGCAGCAACCAGCGCCGTTGCACCATCCATAGCGAGACAGCGCCGCCGAGCACGCCGCAAAGGCCAGCGGTCAGCAACCATGGTGCGTATTCGGCCAGCATCTCCATTGGCAGTTCGGCATCGGCAACACGCGGCAATTGGGTTGAGCCGACCGCCAGTGCCACGCCAGCGATCATTGCGCTGAGCGCCTGCAAGGCATGCATCCAGCGCGCTGCGCTGGCCAGATAGAGGCCGGTCAACACCGCCAGCGCCGGAAACAGCGGCAGGATGTAGGACGGCAGCTTGGAGCCCGAAACAGAAAAGAACACGAAGACCAGAACACACCAAAGCAGCAGCATGCGCGCCGGTTTGAACTGTTTATTTTCGTCGCGTTGCCATGCCGAAATACTTGCTGCCAGTGCTGAAAGGGTCCAGGGCAGGAGTCCGCCTAGCAGGATGGGCAGGAAATACCACATCGGCTGATAGCGTCCATGCACCTTGGTTAGAAAGCGCTCGAAGTGTTCATGAATGAAGAAAAAACGAAAGAATTCATCATTGGCCAGCGATACGGCGATCAACCATGGTGCGGCGATCAGCAGGAACAGTGCGCCGCCTCGCAGTAATTCGAGTCGACGCAAT
>CAIPUP010000223.1 GCA_903868285.1 uncultured beta proteobacterium | reverse complement strand
CGCAGGCGCTGCAGGTGCCAGCCAGCTATGTGGCGCGCCTGGTGAGCTGGCTGGCCTCACCTGCTGCACGCCATGTTTCAGGACAGCTGTTCGGGGTACGTGGCCGCGAACTGATGTTGTTCTCGCAGCCACGCCCTGTGGCGCAACTGCTGGCGCCCCAAGGCGGCTGGACGCTCGATGCCCTGGGCGAAGCAATGCAGCAGTGCGAGCCTGCCTTTACCGAGCTGATCACCGACCTGGAAGCCTTTGCCGCTGCCCCGGTGCTCTGATCGACACCATGCAAGGCTAGCTTGAGAGTCGCTTGAGCGCTGTAAAAATCCCTTTAAAATGAATAACTTACATCACTCTTGGTTCGCCGTGCTGGGTCAGCCAGCAGGTGCCAGCGAATACGACGAGGTCGCTGGCTATCTGCGCGGTCTGAACCTGGATGCCACCACCCCGATACGCGCGGTGCAAAGCTGGCAAGAGGCCGGACAACTGACACGCCAGCCGGCGGGCTTGTGGTGGGCGCGTGAGGAGGCCGAACGCAAGCGCCTGGAGGCGCAAGTCGGCTTGCGCCTGTCAGATGCCGATCTGGTCGCACTCACCGACAGCCTGCATGGTGCAGCGGCCGTGGCTGCAGCCCGCGCCGGTTGCAGCGACCCCGGTCTGATCAAGGCTGCCGCCGGGTCAGCCTTTTACGCCGCTTATCAATATCGCCTGGCCTGCGCCGCAGACAGCACCGGGGATCACCCGTTCATGCGAAAGTACGCCCTGTTTGCCGCCGGTCGCTGGCCGCTGGGCCTGATCGATGCGCACTACGCCCTGTTCTGACCTGCCCTCGGCCTAGCGTTCGCGCACCGCTACCGTTCTCTTTCCCCACACTTTCATTGCAACTTCAGGAGAAATCATGAGCACCCACTACGTTATCCCGACCTGGGATGTTGCCTCGCTGCCCGTCGCCGGTTCGAGCGAACGCTTTCCGGTACGTCGCATTTTCTGCGTCGGTCGCAACTACCTCGAACATCAAAAGGAAATGGGCTCGACCGAACGTGAAGAGCCCTTCTTTTTCTGCAAGGCACCGCATGGCCTGGTGGCCGTCAATGAAGGCGAAAACAAAGGCGTGCACTACGGCCTGATGAGCCAGAACTACCACTGGGAAACCGAGCTGGTGGCAGTGCTCTCCAAGGGTGGCTACAAAGTCAAGGCGGCCGATGCCAACAGCCTGATCTGGGGCTATGCCATCGGCCAGGACATGACCCGGCGCGATCTGCAAATCGCTCATCGCGAGAAAAAGCGTCCGTGGGATTTCGGCAAGGATTTCGATGAGTCCGCCGTGGTTGGTCCGGTGCATCCGGCATCCAAGGTCGGACATCCGGCCAAGGGCAGCATCTGGCTCAAGGTCAATGGCGAGATGAAACAGAAAGCCGACATCAGCGACATGATTCTCGACATCCCGGGACAGATCGAATACCTGTCGCAGTACTACTGCCTGGAAGCCGGCGACATCATCATGACCGGCACGCCGGCCGGTGTTGGTGCCTGCAAACCTGGCGACCAGATGGTGTGCGGCATCGATGGCCTGGGCGAGCTGCATATGAATATTCTTGCCCGCTAATTTTTGGAAGAACGCCATGCATAACGCCACGACAGGCAATACCGAAGGCGGCAATATCGCGCCACCGCAAATCAAGACTGCGGCCGAAATCAAGGACGCACCGGAAGAATTTCGCGTCGCCTGCGAAAAGCTGGTGATCAGTCATGCCATCAATGAATTGCATGGCGCGCGGGTATTCGACGAGCCGGCCGTGGCCTATGCACCACACCCCTATGCCAAATGGCTGACCTGCCGGGTGGCGATGGAGGAATACGGCCATCACTACCGCTTTTTCGAGCTGGGCAAAGAGATGGGCATCGCCGAAGAACGCATGCTGCCGGAGAAGACCGACAAAAAGCCGCTGTCGATGTTCGACTACACACTGACCTCATGGGAAGAATTTGTCGCGCTGAAACTGCTGGGTGATCTGGCGGAAATTCTGCAAGTGGAAGACCTGCTGCATTGCACCTTCCATCCGCTGCGCAACCTCGCGCGCATGACCATGCCGGAAGAAAAATTCCATCACCAGTTTGGTATCGACTTCAGCAAGGAGCTGATCCAGGACCCCGTCGCCAAGGCCAAGCTGCAAGCGGCGGTGGACAAGATCTATCCGATCATTCCGTCCTTTTTCGGTCGCAGCCAATCCAAGAACAGCGAGATGTACCGGCGCTGGGGCATCAAGCTGCGCAGCAACGAAGAAATGCGTGCCGACTACATCCAGCGTGCCGAAGCCGCCTGTGCGCCGCTGGGCTTGACCCTGCCGCCGCTGCCAGCCGAGTTTCTGCACTGATGGCACCTTTGCTGCCAGGCCAGCCGGGCTATGTGCGGCGTGTTGTCACTGGCCATGATGCCTCGGGCAAAGCCATTGTCGTCTCGGATGGTCCGGCACCCTTTGTGCATACCAGCCCTACGCGGCAGAACTATGCCTCGACCGATATCTGGCGCACCCTCGCCACGCCAGCACCCATTGCCGCCAATGCCCTGGCCGAGGGCGAACCAACGCTAGGGCCGCGACGACAGATGCCGACGCGCCACGGCACGGTGATACGCATCAATCAGATAGAGCCGGAATCGGAGGCCATGCGCAACCTGACCCCGGCGCAATCCCGGCAACTGTTCGAAGGACTGGGCAATGCCGCCGCCTCCACCCATGGCAAGGGCGGCCGGCATCCGATGATGCATCGCACCGAGACCATCGACTATGCCATCGTGCTCTCCGGCGAGATCACCATGCTGCTGGACGACTCGGAAGTACTGCTCAAAGCCGGCGATGTGCTGGTGCAAGTGGGCACCAATCACGCCTGGAGTAATCGCTCGGACAAGCCGTGCGTGATCGCCTTTGTGCTGGTGGATGGCGAATTCGATCCGGCGCTAAAAGCGAGCTTCGACTAGCCGAGCTTCGACAGTCCGGCCTCGACTAAGCCGCTTCAATCAAAAGACGCGCACTGGTACCGGTTTGGGTTTGGCCGGTTGTTTGGGCTTTTTGGTTTCTCGACGCTGACGGTCACGGTTACCCATGGGGTACTCCCTGGTTGATTGATGCGGTATTTCAAAATCGGTGTGGTGGGTCTGCCAGCAACGGCTGAAAGCATGCAGAAAAACAAAACGGGGAAGCCGCAGCTTCCCCGTTCATGCGCATCATCACCGATGACTCACGCAGTGTAACCGCTTCAAACACCCCAGGGACGAATGGCTTCCTTGAGCTGCTTGTAGCCGTCCATGTAACGCGGACGCTTGGCGCCGTAGATCTTGTCAAAGGTCGCCAGCTGCGCATCCAGCCAGTCGGACAACTGTTTGTTGCCGGGGTTGGCCGCTTTGTACGCCTCATTGATCAGCACGAAATGGATGCGCGGATCATAGGGCTGCTTTTCGCCACCCACGGTCTCGTCACCATCGAGCAAACGCAGCAACATGGCATCGGCCGAACCCAGGGTCTGTTCATAGATCGGCGCACCATGGATGCGGTACATGACACTGGTCATGTCCTTGCCATTGGTCATGGTGAAGCCCATCTCGGTCCAGAGCTTTTTCATGTCGACCTTGGCACCGGCCTTGTCCAGCACCATCTGGCCCCAGTCACGCAACACGTCCGGCGCATCGGCCATCAGGTCGGTAAGACGGTCACCGTCCAGGTCGGTGGCATACACGATGCAACCACGCTGACGAATCATGTCGTGCAGCAACAAGCCGAAGTTGGTATCGGCAATATGTTCGTAAATATCGCCGCCCCAGTTCTCCATGCCGGCCTTGAAGTCTTTCGGCAGCAAGGCCACGATGGCATCGACGTTGGCACGATGCTCTTCATAGGCATCCACCGTGTACTGGCGCTTGAGCTTGAACTTGGTACCCTGCAGCATCCAGCGCATGATGCCGGCGTTGATGGCATCTTCCTGCGCTTGCGTCGGCTTGGTGGCAACGCGGCCGATCTGACCGGTCTCGTGCACCATCTGCAGGAACAGTCGCGCGGCATAACACATGCGAATGCCGGGGGTGTTCATCTGCGAATGAATGACGCCGGTTTCACGATCGACCTTGAACTGCTTCTTGTCCTGCGAATAGGGCAGGCCGGGCATGAATCGAATACTGGTGATGCCACCATACGGCCGCACATTGCAATACACGCCAGCGGCAGTGCGCAGCGGCGCATTGGCCGACTTGCCATTCACCACAACCTTCTTGCCGCCCTCGTTGACCATGAAGTCACCCGCGGTCGACCACTTCAGCGCGGTGTAATCGAGCTTGCCGAACCATTCCAGCGAGGCCAGCTTGGTGTCGTGGCGGAACTGCGCCATCATCGGTACGCCGAGGAAGGGCAGGCCCAGCACATCCAGCGCCATCATGGTGCCGTTGAGTGCAAACATGTCGGTAAACGCATGCGCCACCGGCTTGACGCCGCCAGCGAAATTACCGCCTTCCCAAATGATCGCGTCAGGGTAGCCGGCGGGGCGAACGGTGGAACGCTTGTAGATAGTGTCCAGCAGCTTGAACAGATCGCCGGTCTGTTCTTCCTGGGCGACCTTCAGCAAATCGAGATGTTGTGCCATGAACGCAAAGCCTCGGTGAGTAGTGGGGGAAATGAAACGCTACGGATGCAAGGCGAGGCCAGCGCAGGAACAACAGCCGATGGTAATGCCCGGCCTGCAAACCCAACGCCGCCCCGCCACGTGCGGAACTCCGATTCGCGGATTATCGCATCCTCTTGCTGCGCTGCACTAGGACAGAGCGGTACAAATGCGCAATCAGGGCTTGATGAACTTGAGTGTAAAGCGGTCGCTCTCGCCGATCGCAGCAAAGCGTGTCCGATCGACGTCCTTCATGCGGTAGGTCGGCGGCAAGGACCACACCCCCTCGGGATAGTCCTTGGTGTCGCGCGGATTGGCATTGATCTCGGCGCGCTCGGCCAGGCGAAACCCGGCGCGTTCGATCAGCGCGATGGCATAGTCTTCGCGCACGTAGCCCGAGGCTAGCTGCGCCTCCTGCGGCAGATCGGTACGACCACGATGATCGACCACCCCCAGCACGCCGCCGCGTTTGAGCGCACGGTGAAACACCTTCAGCACGCCCTCGATTTCGCGGCGCTCAATCCAGTTATGCAGATTGCGAAAGGTCAGCACCATGTCCATGCTGCCGGGTGCGGCGATCTCATGCCAATCGGATTTGAATGGCACCACCCGCACCTGGTCGTACAGCTGCGGCTCGGCCTTGAGCCGCGCCAGCAGCTTCTGATGATCGGCGATGTACTGTGGCGGCTCGCTCGGGTCACGACTGGCCGCGACATACAGGCCGCGATGACGCAACCAGGGCGCAAGGATCTCCATGTAGTAGCCGGCGCTACCCGGGGTGATTTCCACCACCTTGCTATCGGGACGCACACCAAAAAACGCTAGCGTCTCAGCCGGATGACGGTACGGATCGCGCACGACATTAGCCGGTCTGCGATGCGCTGCCGGCAACAAGGCCTGGAGCATCGCCAGCTCGGGTGCGGGTGCGGGGGCGGGCGCCTGCGCCAATGCCGGCATCACGACAGCACCGCTGGCAAGCAACAACACGGACATGGCGTTGATGGCGATGTTCTTAAGTCCTAAACAATGCATGACGGCTCCTTGATCTGCTGCTCTGGGTTTTGCTGTTTTGGTTGGTTCTGCGCAAATCGCTGGCGAATAAATCAATCCACCAGCGGCCGGCAATGCGTCTCGCGTGCGGCACACATCAGCAGGCTGCCCAGAACAATCCACACCAGCATCAGGCTGAAGCCCGTCTGCCAGGCGGTACTGTCGTAGCGCCGCACACCGTCCTGGATTGCACCCTGCCAGGCATGATCAAGCAACAAGCCGATCACCGGCTGCATCACCAGACCGCCGAACATATTGCCCATGTTGGCAATGCCGCCGGCAGTGCCAGCCAGCATCGCCGGCGCGGATTCCTTGGCAAAGGCGAAGCCCACCACCACCACGCCCGAAGCCAAACCGATGGCCAGCAGCACACCACACAACAAAGGCAGCGGCAGCG
Organism: uncultured beta proteobacterium; assembly: GCA_903868285.1. Taxonomy (GTDB): domain Bacteria; phylum Pseudomonadota; class Gammaproteobacteria; order Burkholderiales; family SG8-39; genus CAIPUP01. Next base: position 1,914 of record CAIPUP010000223.1, on the reverse strand, counting down.
CCGGCACAAAAATCACCACGGCCCATAACAGGCTGGCGATGGCACCACCGAGCACGATGGGCAGCTTGCGCTGCCGGATACGATCCGACCACAGACCGGCCAGCGGGCCGCCGACGGCCCAGGCCACCAGCAAGGCCGAAGTCATGAGCGCAGCCTCGGCGGTGCGCAAACCGTATTGCTGCACCAGATACGGCACACCCCACAAGCCACCAAACGCCAGCACCGGGCCGGTAATGGCACCACAGGCTAGGAAGCCCAACCAGATATTGCGATAGCCCAACACCGCGCCGATGCCACCGAGCATGCTGTGCGTCGGCAGCTGGTGTGCGCCGTCAGGGGCATGGCTGCGCAGGCCGCGCTGCTGCGGATCATCACGCACCAACATGCCAATGGCCAGCGCCAACAGCGCCGTGGCCAGCGCGATGAACAGCATCACCTGTCGCCAACCAATGGCATCGACCGCCATGCGCAAGGGCAAACCTGCGCTGACCCCGCCCACCACGCCGCAGGCCAGCGCCAGGCCAGAGACCGTGGCAAAGCGCGCCGGATGCACCCAGTGGTTGGCCAGCTTGAGCATCGCCACAAACGCAACGCCGACGCCAGCACCGAGAACGAGGCGTCCCAGGCCAACCAGGGCATACGACGAGGACAAGGCAAACAGCAGCGTACCTGCCGCCGCCACCGCGGCACCAATGGTCAACACACGACGCGCACCGTAGTGATCAACCAGCACCCCGGTCGGTACCTGCATGCCGACATAGGTATAGAAATACAAGGCCGAAAGATTGCCCAGGGCCGCCGCACCGAGTGAGAACTCGGTCATCAATTCATTGGTGAGTACGGCCGGTGCAACGCGATGAAAAAAGCCAATCACATACAGCGCTGCGCCCAGTCCCCACACGCCCAACGCCAACAGCAGCGAGGGGTGAGGCTGCACCGAATTGGTCGTCGGGGGAATAAAAAATTCCTTTAATAATCAATAACTTATATTACATTCGATGCAGCAAGAAGGGACCAAGTACAGCCTGTCAGCACTGCTCCCAGGGCAGGCCATCGAAACGCCAGCCGGCCAGGGCGTTGCGATGATGACGATTATCCAGCTCACCCTCGAATCCATGCAGCACGTTGTAGACCTCGGCAAAACCCGCCTGCTCCAGCGCCGCTGCCGCATCCAGCGAACGATTGCCGGAGCGGCAGATCAGCACGATGGGTCGCGCCGCATGGTTGGCACCGGCCAGCCGCTTGACCTGGCTGACGAAGTGCGGGTTGACCTCCCAGTCCGGGCCATCATTCCAGCCGACATGATGGGCCCCGACCGGATGACCAACGAACAGGTATTCCATCTCGCTGCGACAGTCGATAAACAACGCATTCGGCTGGCTGGCAAGAAACGCTGCCGCGTCTTTCGGGCTGAGATGTTTCATGCCAGCGCCGCCTTGAACGCGGTTTTCACGCGGCACGCCGCACGCTGGCATAGCCCGGGTACTGCGCCACCGCCTGCTGACCCCAGCCCTTTTCACCCACCACCTTGCCGTCCAGGAACACGGTGCGACCACGCACCAGAGTGCGTACCGGCGCGCCAATGACCTTGCGTCCGGCATACGGCGTCCAGCCGATCAGCGACAACACATCTTCATCGCGGATGTCGTACTCAAGCTGCGGGTCAACCACCACCAGGTCGGCGTCGGCACCCGGCTTGAGCGAGCCCTTGCCCTGGATGCCAAAGATGCGTGCCGGGGCGGCCGAGGTGGCTTCGACCACGCGCTCGAGCGAAATGCGACCCTCACGCGCTGCCGTCAGTAACAAGGAAAGATAGAACTGCACCGACGGTGTTCCGGTGTGCGCCTTCCAGCCGTCGGTCCAGCCCAGTTCTTTTTCTTCGCGCGTGTGTGGTGCGTGGTCGGTGGCAACGAT
>CAIPUP010000222.1 GCA_903868285.1 uncultured beta proteobacterium | reverse complement strand
CTGCCGGATGTGTCGGCGCGACTGGAGGCGCAGGGGCTGACTGCGGTGGCAAATACGCCGCAGGCCTTTGCGGCACAGATTCAGCGCGAAACCTCCGCCTGGGCGCGCGTGATTCGCGAGGCCGGCATCAAGGCCGAGTGAGCGCGCAGCAGGCCGGTATCGACGCCCGGCCGGGTCTCAACATGCAACCGTGAGAATGAAGCCGTTGGCCTCACGCGACACGCCATCCCAGCAGCGTCGCTCCTGTGGTGTCGGAACCGGTGTGGTCCTTTCGCCTGCGCTGGATTGTGAACTGGAACCGGACGACGAACTTGGGGCCGGATCGGGCACGGAGTCGGTGTTGTTCGCCGGCGGTATCGGGATGGCCTGGGCGCTGAGGCTGACGCAACTGCTGGGCATATAGCGCGACGGTGAGCCGATGCAGGACCAGGTCACACTGCCATTGCTGCCATAGCTCGGCTTGATAGTCACGGTGACAGTCGCCCCGACGCTGCTGGCGGCAGTGCTGCCATTGACGGTGATGACCCCATCGCTGGTGACATCGGAGGCGGTGACCTTGCCGGTCACCGGGACGGTGACGCCGCTGCCGGCGGTACTGGCGTCGTTGTTGGCCTGATAACGCTCGGTGATGGCAGTTTTAGCGCTGCTGGCGGCCAGGATCAGTTCGGATACCCGGCTGCGCACCGCATAGTCCTGATAGGAAGGCAGGGCAATGGCCGCCAAAATGCCGATGATGGCGACGACGATCATCAGTTCAATCAGGCTGAATCCGAAATTCTGGCGAAGACTTGGCATGGGCAGTAGTGAGGGCTGGGCGGTTTAAGCTGTTAACGCTTTATCTTCGCATGAGACAGGCTGCGTGCAGCTTTGAGGAGCAATCTTGAGGAAATTCTTAAGAAAAATCAATGTTGTCGCGGCACTGGCCTCTGCTATTCGTCTGTTTTTGCGGCGTAACCGTGATCGTAGCCTGCGCCAGAAAGTGTTTGCGCTGCTGCACCCGACCGCCAGTTCCGGGCCGCTGCATCGCTATATCGACAGTCTGATCATCTTGTGTGTGCTGGTGTCAGTGGTCAGTATCGTGCTGGAAACGGTGCCGGAGATGCATGCCTTGTTCGGCGCGCAATTCCATGCGCTTGAGCTGTTCACGGTGACTGTATTCACGCTGGAATATGTCGGGCGCGTGTATGGCTGCTGCGAGCTGCCGCGCTACGCCGATCCGCTGCGCGGTCGCCTGCGCTACATGACCAGCATTCCGGCGCTGATTGACTTGGTGGCGATCCTGCCGTTTTTCATTGGTCTGTTGATCGGCCATCTGTTCGATCTGCGTTTTTTCCGGGTATTCCGCCTGTCGCGCCTGCTCAAGCTCAGTCGCTATACCGGTACGCTCAACACCTTGTTCAAGGCGGTGCAGCGTGAGCAGCGGGTGTTGTTCGCTTCGGCCTTCATGATGGTGCTACTGGTAATACTGACGGCCAGTCTGGGCTATGAGCTGGAGCACGCGGCGCAGCCAGACAAATTCGAGAGTATTCCGGCTTCGATGTATTGGGCTGTGATCACACTGGCCAGCGTCGGCTATGGCGATATTTCTCCGGTGACCCCGCTGGGGCGTGCCATGACGGCGGTCATCAGTCTGCTGGGCATCGGCATCTTCGCCATTCCGGCCGGACTGATGGCCTCGGCCTTCACCGATCAGTTGCGCATTGATCGCGAGACCTTCGAGAACGAGTTTCGCGAGGCGCTGGCCAAAGGGGCCATTTCGCTGGCCGATCAGCATGCGCTATCAGCTGAGGCCGAGCGACTGCATTTATCCAAGCAGGATGTCGATCGCATCATGTACAAGGTCAAACAGGAGTTGCGCCAGCATGGCGGCGAGGGTCTGAATGCCGAGGCTATGGCGCAGCTCGACCCCGATCAGTTGCTCGAGCGCTACCGTCAGCAGGTTAGCCAGTTACGCGCGCTCGCCCTGGGCGAGAACGCAGCGCGACTGCAAAGCGCGCTGAACGATGTGGATAACACCACCCGTAGCGAACGCCAGGTCTGGCAAGCCCTGCGCGGTGGCGCTGCTGACTGACGCTGCTGAGTGAGTTAGCTGCGACGGCGTGCAATACGGCTCACAGCACGACCCGCAGCGCTGCGTGGTGCGGCGCGGCCCTTGGCGGCCGGCTTGTTGCTGGCCGGTTTGGTTGCGGGCGGGTCGCTTGGCTCCAGCAGTCCTTCAGCCACCACCACTTTTTCCAGTGCTTGTTCGATGAGCGCGCGCGCATGGCCGGCGGCATGCTCCAGCTCGCGGTGCAAGGCGGCATCGGCCGGGCTGCGTGAGGCACATTGCGCGCTGTACTGCTCGAAGCTGGACAGGTTCAGCACCAGATCGGCCAGATGGCGCGGGCACTCGCAGTCGACGGTTCTGGATTGGGAGGCAAACCTCGCCAGCGTCGGTGCATCGAAGCGCGCCGGTGGCGGTGACTGCCGCGCCGGGTTGCGTTGATCCGAGGAGCCGGTTGCGCTGTTGCCGGCTCCGCGCTGCGCGCGCTGCATCAACCCCACGCAGATGGCCTCGATCTCGCTGGCATCGCCGCTGGCGCGTGCCACGGCATGTCCCGCCAGTCGCAGCTGACGTATCGGTTCGCTGGGGGCATAGCGATACAGCACGATGACCTGGCGGGCTTGGCAACTGACCCGGATGGTGTTCACCAGCAGCACGCTGTGTTGATCCAAAGCCGGCAGCTCGATGATCAGCAGGTCAGCCTGACAGCCCTGCAATTGTTCCGCTGCACTGGCCGGATCGGCGCAGCGTCCGACGATCTGTAGCGGCACGGCGGTGACCGCTTGCTCGATGCGTTGCGGAATCAGCAGCGGCCCGACCAGCGCGACGCGCAATTCGGTCGCAGGCGTCTGCCTGGGCAGGGTGGTCGATGGGCTGCTTTCCCCGGACGGCATCATCGCCAGCGTGCTGCCGCGCAGTTCGATCAGGGTTGCTTGATCGAGCCGCGCCAGGCTGCCGACCGGATGACCGAGATCGACCAGCTGCTTGATCAGGCCAAGACGATGTATGTCTTGCTGGCAGTACAGCCGCTGCCGGCCGCTGCTGAGGGTGGGGGCGACGATGGCATAGCGCCTCTCCCAGATGCGCAGCGTGTCCACAGGAATGCCGGCCAGACGTGCGGCCACACCGCTGCGATAGGACGGTTGATTCGAGAGTGCATTCATGGAAGGTCTCCTTGGTGGCAGTGTGTGCCAGATTCTTGTCACGGAAAATAGAAATATAGCGTTTCAATAAACCGGCAGATGGCGCACAATACGGCGACATCAAGCCAATGTCGCTATCTGATCGTTTCAATACCGTGTCAATAGTGTCCAGGTTTGGTTGTCTGCAAACCCATGTAGCTCCACCTTTTCAAAGGAAATGTCATGACTACCCGCCGTCAATTTGTAACGACTCTGGTGCCTGCCGCTGCGATGCTGATCGGCGCTGCCAATTCCCTGCAGGCGCAGCCGGCACGTCTGGAGGAAAGCGATCCGCTCGCTGGCAGCCTGGGCTACAAGCACGATGCCACCAAGGTCGATGCCAAGAAGTTCGCCACCTACGCCGCCGGTCGCAACTGCGCCAATTGCAATCTGTTTCAGGCCAAGGCGGGTGACGCCTGGGGTGCCTGCGCCGCGGTGGGTGGCAAGCAGGTGAACGCCAAGGGTTGGTGTGTGGCCTGGGTCAAGAAGGCCTGATGCAGTCGTTTCCGGACGGATTCCGCGCCCTGGTGCTGGGTTCGTCCGGCGCCATCGGCGCGGCGGCCTTGCAGCAACTGCAGCAGCATCCGCGCTGCGGCCTGGCCATCGGCCTGCATCGTCGTTCGCAGCCAGCGCTGGACTTCGATCAGCCGCAGGCGCTGGAAGACGCCGCAAAGGTATTGGCGGCGCAGGGACCTTTTCATCTCATTCTGAACGCGACGGGCAGCCTGCATGGCCAAGGCTTGCGTCCGGAGAAGCGGCTGGCCGAACTCGATGCGCAGCGCCTGGCGCGCAGTTTTTACATCAATGCCATCGGCCCGGCGCTGGTGTTGCGCCACTTCACGCCACTGCTGGATCGTCAGCGCGCGGTGATGGCAGTGCTGTCGGCGCGGGTGGGCAGCATTGGCGATAACCGCCTCGGTGGCTGGTATGGCTATCGCAGTGCCAAGGCCGCGCTAAATATGCTGCTGAAGACTGCTGCCATCGAAACCGCCCGCATCAATCCCGCTGCGGTCTTGCTGGCGCTGCATCCGGGCACGGTCGATTCGGCTTTGTCAGCGCCGTTTCGCGGTGCCGAAATCGGTCGCTCACCGACGCAGGCAGCGGCTGATTTGCTGGCGCTCATCGATGCGGTGCGTCCAACCCAGAGCGGAAGCTTTCTGGCCTGGGACGGCAGCAGCGTGCCCTGGTGACGGACTCTCAAAGCATGACGCTCAAAGCAGTTTGAAGGCCAACGCGGCCACCATCGTCGGTAGCGCGGCTGCCAGTAGCAGTGGCAGTGGCTGCACCGTCTGGTGCCGGAAATGGCGGCGCAGGATGGCGACGCCGGCGGGATTGGGGGCATTGGCAATGATGGTGAGTCCGCCACCGGTAACGGCGCCTGCCACCAGCGCAAACTTGAATTCATCGGACAGGCCCGTCACCAGACTGCCCAGATAGGTGAGCGCCGCATTGTCGGTCACGGCGGTCAATGCCGTCGCACCCCAGAACACGGTTTCGCTCGACATGCCCAGCAACAAGGGTTGCAGCCACCACTGCTGCTGTCCACCCAGCACGACCAGGCCGGACAGAAAAATCGCCACCAGCAAGGCTTCGCGAATCAACAGCCGGTCCTGGTGTGCCGGGTAGGCCTGGCTGAGGCCGATGAAGCACAGTAGCAGTGCCAGGCACAGCGCTGGATGGTGAGCCAGTGCGACCACCGCAGCAAGAAAACCCAGGTGCAGCAGCGTCACCGCCCATGACACCGGTGCGCGCGCCGGCGCATCGGGCATGGTTTGCTGTGGTGGTGAACGGCGCAGAGAGACCGCGGGAAAACAGTTCGCGCTTCAGCAGCAAGGCAGCCAGGGTCATGGCGGCTGGCTCGGTGATGAACGAGCCCAGCAAGGGTGTCAGCGTCAAGACGATGATCAACATGCCGCAGCTGCCCGGCAGCGGTGCAATGCGGGCCAGGCGCTGCAGTACAACTTGCGCCGCCTGCAAGATCGGGCGTGTGGCCGCGATCACCATGATGACGAACACGAAGATCGGTTCGGTGAAGTTGCGGGTATCGATGTATTGCAGCGCGACAGGAGCGCCATCGATGGCAAACATCAGCACGATCAGCAGCATGGCCCAGAGGCCAAACACCACCTCGACCTCGCCCAGCCAATGCCATAGCCCGGCATGCGCCGGATAGCGGTGCGCCAGGCCTTGGAAGTAGCCGACGCAAAAGGTGTGCAGAACGGCCAGTGCAAACAGTGCGGCAGCAAGGGTTTGGGTCAGGCCAAGCTCGGATGAGTTAATGTAACTTATTGATTTAATTGATTTTTTTGTTCATCGCTTGCGTCCTCCAAACGCTTCAGAAACAGCGCTGCCGCGCGCTCGGAGACCACCATCACCAGTTTCAGGCTGGCGCGGGTGGCACCGACAAAGATGCGGCGCATGGCGTTCTCGTCCAGTGTTTCGAAATCGATCTCGGTGAACACCACCGCCGGTGAGGACTGTCCCTTGAAACGAAACACCGTTTCCAGGGTGATGTCGCCGTCACTGCTCAGCGGTGCGCCGAGCAGGTCGTAGCGGCCGGTGAACTTGCGCAGCGGATAGGGGCCGAGCGTATCGAAGGGCATCAGGACCGAGCTCTCGCGGCCACGATAGGTGATGACGCTGATCATCGAGCGCTTGAAGCCCTGGCTGACACATTGGGTGATGGCGCGCTTGGTTTGTTCGATCAGGCCAGCGCTGCCGCGGTAGCTGAGGATCTCGCAGTCAGCGCCCAGCAGCGGGCTGCCGGCGATCACCGCGCCGTCGGCCGAATGGGGCAGGCCGGTGAGGCGATTGATATGCGAGAGGATCTCGCGCGGCGAGCGTTAGTTGGTATTGGAGCGCAGCACTGCCCAGCCAGGCAATTGCACCGAGGGACGCTGATAGAGGTTCTGCATCGGGTCCTCCAGCCACCAGGCGCGACCGCCGGGTCGCAGCAGTCGCAGCAGTGCCGGAACCCAGTCCTGGGCAAAGTTTTGCCCCTCATCGACGATGATTTCGTCAAATTGCCAGCGCTCGCCGGGAACGCACTCGGCAAAGCGCTGCTCCAGGACGCGAAACGGCTCACGCCCGGAGAAGTCGGGCAGATGACCGAGTTCGCGCAGCACCTGATCGCACAGCTGGTGATAGCTCAGCACGCTGGCGCTGGCCGGTGCCACTTGCGCCAGGTGGTCGGCCAGCGGACGGTTGAAGCACACATACAGCGCACGCCGACCGGCCGCTTCGGCATCGTGCAGGGCCGCCAGTGCCAGCTGCGTCTTGCCCGAGCCGGCGGTGCCGATGACCCGCAGCCGGAATGGATCGAGCTCGATCTGGCGCGCCCAGGTGGCCAGGCCACCGGACAGTCGCGAATACAGCGTGCGGGCCTGCTCCGACACCGCGCCCAGCTCTGGTGTGAGCTCCAGCAAGCCGGAAAAAAAGCGGCACAGGTTTGCGGTTTCGGCCGGGTTGTCGGGGCCGGCCGCCAGTGCGTTCTGGATGATGCGCGCCAGCTGATCACGGCGCGTGGCATCGACGATGTGCTGCGCTTCCAGGCCGGCGATATGCGGCTGAGTGATGCGGTAGTCCGGGCAGTACAGGATGTACTCCAGGTTCATGCGCCGTCCGCTTTGCTGTGTTGACGCTTGTGGCTGCATTGCGCCCTGGCCCTGGGCGTAGCGGCTTTGCAAACCTTCGATCGAGCGTGCGATCTGTGCTGCCACTGATTTTTTATGCGTGCCGTAGGTTTTCATCAGGCCATCGGCGGTCTCTTGCAGAAAGCCTGATTTCTGTTCGATCAATAGCACGCGCGCATTGGGTGCGATCACCACGAAGTCGACTTCGCCATAGACCGAGAAGCCGTTCTGCAAGCGCGTCCAGTGCACGCCGTGAAAGACGGTGTAGCTATCAGGCAATTGCCGCGACAGTTGTTCCAGCGTTTCGATCTCGCGCTGGGCTGCGCCAAGTGCCGACAGTTCGCGCCAGCCGCTGGGGTGGATGATGGCCATGTTGAGCTTTCGCGGGATTCAGGTGGGTGAGGGGCGTCTGCCCTCGGGGAGTTGGCCGATCACCAGCAGGGTGCACAGCGCGCAGCCTGTCATCAGCCACAGCAGTGCGGAAAAGCCGGCCTGCTTCACCACCGGCCCGATCAGCCAGACAGCAATCGAACTGGCGCCGAATGACACAGCCAGGCGCATGCCGGAAACACTGGACCGAATTCGATCATCGACGTAACGCACCGTCATGGCATCGGTGAAGGGAATGGCACCAAAAATGGCCGCCATGAACAAGAGTTGCAGGATGAAAAAGTTCCAGCCCTGGCATTGGCTGGCGATGGCCAGCAGCACCGCCTGCATGCCGGCCATGGCCAGATACAGACGCTTTAACGAATACCGGTCGATCAGCTGTCCCACTACCAGCTGGGTCAGCGAGGCAGCGGTGTAGATGCCAGCCAGCAGCATGCCGATCAAGGCCGGGTCGTGCGAAAAATCGTGCAGCCGATCAGTCAGCATTTCGAAATTGCTGCTGGTGGAAAAGTTGAATAGCAGGCTGGCGCTGGTGGAGGCCAGGGTCATCACCAGCAACAGCTTCGGCAGGGAAATCCCGTTCGCATGATGTTCATGCACAGTCGCCTTGCGTGCCAGGTTTGGAGGCGGTGCTGTGGGTTTGCTCAGTGCAAACAGAACGCCACAGCCGATGCAGATCACCCCAGGCCAGATAAAAGCAGCACGCCAGCCGTCATGTTTGATCAGAAAGCCGGTGACGATGGCCGAGAGTGCGACACCGAGATTGCCGCACAGGCCATTGACGCCGAT
>CAIPUP010000221.1 GCA_903868285.1 uncultured beta proteobacterium | reverse complement strand
GCAATGACATTGCTCTTGTCACCGGCATAGACATCATCCGAGGGAATCAGGCCGAGGAATTCGCGCATCCACTTGGTAGCCTCTGGCGCACGCGTGGTCATCAGCACGCCATGTCCCATGCGCTTGACCTGTGACGGGCCGGGAGCAAGCCGCATCAACTGATTGCCGCGACGGGTTTTTTCGTCACCCCAGTTCAGCACGTTGTTGCGGGTCGGCAGCTTGGGCAATTGCTCCAGGCCGCAGATCACTTCCATCTGGTAGCCGTGGATGTCATTGACCCGCACCCGCTTGCCGCCACCGGGCTCGTCGATGTTTTCAATGCCGGTGGCACCCGGTGCCTTGGTGAACTTCTTCAGCTCGTCCTCGTTCTCGACGAAAAAGGCGAAGCCGACGAATTTCTCCGGGCCCAGGTGCGTCACATGCAGATGGTGATTGGGATCGGTGCCGCGCATATACAGCGCGTCCTTGGTGCGCTCGACACGCACCATGCCGAAGTTGACCAGGAATTCCTCCTGCTGGTCCAGACTGGGCGCCTGCAACCGCCCATAGGCGATATCAGTGACCTTGGTGTAGGGCATGCTTGCTCTCTCCTCGCTGAAAACAATCCTGAACGGCCTTGCGCCGCACGAACGTGCCGGGGGCGGATATTACACCGGGCGCACCGGGCTCCGGACCAGGCGCGAACCGGCGCCCGGAAGCACGCATAATCCGGGGTTTGTTCAACCCGCAATCGAGAGGCTCCAGATGAAAATCGTCCATTACAACAACCAGCAGGCCGGCGCCGTGGTCGGCGACAAGGTTTATCCCATCGGCGAGGCGCTGGTGCGTGCCGGCCATGTCCGCGCCGGCTACAACATGTGCGAAGTCATCGACGCCCTGGCCAACAAGCCAGGCGCCATGGATTCGGTGCGCGATGTCGAGAAAACCGGCGCGCCGGTGGCACTGGCCTCGGTCACGCTGCACGCACCGATCACCAACCCGCCGGTGATCTGGTGTGCCGCCTCGAACTACGCCGCCCATCAACAGGAAATGGTCGAGCGGGTGAAATCGCAGACCGCCAGCCAGAACCTGTCCAAGCAGGATCTGATGGCCGAGTTCTTCATCAAGCCGGTGTCCTCGGTCATCGGGCCCGGCGGCACGGTGGTGCTGCCCAAGGTGTCCAAGCATGTCGACTTCGAATGCGAGCTGTGCGCCATCGTCGGCAAGCCGGCGCGCAATGTGCCCGAAGCCCGTGCGCTGGACCATGTGTTCGGCTACCTGATGCTGTGGGATCTGTCGCAGCGCGACCCCTGGGGCATCGGCCGCCAGAACACGCGCTGCATCCGCAAGGGCTTTGACACCTTCACCGCGCTCGGCCCGTGGATTGTCACCGCGGATGAAATCGCCGATCCGCACAACCTGTCGTTCCATGTCGAACAAAACGGCAAGCAGGTGATGACCGCGCACACCAGCGACATGATCTGCAACCTGAACGATCACATCGGCTTCCTGTCGAGCTGCCTGACACTGTTGCCCGGCACCCTGATCACCACCGGCACCCCGGCGGGTGTGCAGCGTCTGGCGCATGGCGACAAGCTCAAGGGCGTGATGGAAGGCATCGGCGAGATGGAACTGAACGTGGTGGCGGAATAAGCGCACCCTGCCCTCGACCAAAGCGTTCACCCACTGCATGAACAGCAAGGCATGAACAGTCCTGGCAACACACCCGGCGCGGCGCGCGATCTGCATGCCGCGCTGGTGTATGCCCTGGACACCGGCGAGCCGCTGGTGAACGAGACCTTTGCCAAGGGCAACGTGCAGCGCCGGGTCACCGGCAGCTATGCGCCGTTCGAGATGCCGATCCACGATGCGCGGGCGCGTGCAGCGGCCGATCCGGCAGCGTTCTCGCTCGATCAGAACGGCTTCACGCTGATGCCGCATGCCACGCAAGTGGCTGATTTTTTTGATCCTTTGCAACTGCGCGACATCTATTACCCAGAGGTCATCGCGTTAGTGAAACAAGTCATTGGCGCGAGCCGGGTGGTGGTGTTCGATCACACCCTGCGCTCGGGCAACGAACAGCAACGCCAGCAGCAGCTGCTGCGCGAGCCGGTGTTCACCGTGCACAACGACTACACCGAATGGTCCGGCCCGCAGCGCGTGCGCGAACTGCTGCCGGATGAAGCCGAGGCACTGCTGCAGCGACGCTTTGCCATCATCCAGGTCTGGCGTGCCGTGGCGCAGCCCATCATCGCCAATCCACTGGCGCTAGCCGATGCCCGCAGCCTGGCCAGCGACGATCTGATCATCAGCGAGCGGCGCTACCCCGATCGCATCGGTCAAACCTATCGCATGCGCCACAACCCGGCGCATCGCTGGTACTACTACCCGCAGATGCAACGGCATGAAGCGCTGGTGTTCAAGGTCTACGACTCGCTTACCGATGGGCGGGCGCGCTTCACCCCGCATACCTCGTTCGCCGATCCCGACACGCCAACCGGTGCGCCACCGCGCCAGAGCATCGAAGTCCGCACGCTGGCGTTTTTCTAGTTTGCCGACTTAGGTTTTCACCAGGAGCCGCCATGCCCATCACCATGAGCCATCACGCGCCGATTCAGCGCCATATTCCGATGACCGAGGCCGAACAAGCCGCGCGCGTGCAACTGGCAGCCTGCTATCACGTGTTTGCACACCTGGGGTGGGTCGAGTCGATCTTCAATCACATCACCCTGCGCGTGCCGGGACCGGAAAAAATCTTTCTGATCAATCCCTTCGGCCGGCTATATCGCGAAGTCACCGCATCCAACCTGGTGGCTATCGACATCGACGGCAATCCGGTGCGCGCAACCGAATATCCGGTCAACCGCGCCGGCTTCGTGATTCACAGCGCCATCCATGCCAACGTTGCCGAGGCGCATTGCGTCATGCATACCCACACCGTGAGCGGCATGGCGGTGTCCTGCCTGGCCGAAGGCCTGATGCATGACAGCTTCAATGGCGCCCAGCTCAAGGGCCGTGTGGCCTATCACGACTTCGAAGGCGTCACGGTACGCCCGGATGAGCAGACCCGGCTGTTGGCCTCGATCGGTGACAAGAAGGCGGTGATCCTGCGCAATCACGGCCTGCTGGCCTGGGGCGGCAGCCTGCCCGAAGCCTTCGGCGTGATGTATTCGCTGCAGCGCGCCTGCGACACCCAGATTGCTGCCAGCGCCGCCGGCAGCATCAACCGCATCAGTGCTGCCGCCATGGAACAGTCGCGTCAGGAATTCATCGCCAATGAGCCACGCGCCTGCCAGCTGCTGTTCGATGCCATGGTGCGCCAGCTCGATTTACCGGCGATGGATTACCGCAGCTAGGCGGCGACACGCACCGGCTGGTTGATGGCATCCGGCGGTGCCTTGCCCTGCAGCGCCGCGATGATGTTGTCGGCCGCACGATGTTCGATGGCGATACGTACCTCACGCACCGCTGAACCCAGGTGCGGCGTGAACACCGTGGCTGGATGGCTTAGCAGTCGTACCGGAATCTGCCGCGGCCGCTCGGGCAGGCCCCAATCTTCCATGGCATAGACATCACTGGCATAGCCACCGAGCTGGCCATCCTCCAGTGCGTCGGCCACCGCCTCTTCGTCCACTACCGAGCCGCGTCCAACATTGATCAGCAATTGGCCTGGCTTGCCGGACTCCAGGCAGCGATGACCGATCAGGTGCAATGCCCCAGCGCTCAGTGGCACCGCCACAAAAACAAAATCAGCCTGCGCCATCGCTTCACCCAAGGCGGCTGCCTTCACCTGTGTTGCAAGCGTGGCGGGCACGCCCTGCGGATCGACACCCAGTATGCGGGCACAGCCAAAGCCGGACAGGCGCTGCACGATGGCCTGACCCACACGCCCCATGCCAACCACCGCCACCACCGAGCCCTGCAGCCCGCGACCGTACAGCTGCGCGCGCCAGCCCTGGAACTGACCGCTACGTACCAGATGATCACCGCGCCGGACATGCCGGCCCAG
>CAIPUP010000220.1 GCA_903868285.1 uncultured beta proteobacterium | reverse complement strand
TGGCGCCGGCAAGAGCAGCCATATCGAGGCGATTGCGGCGCAAATCCGCGCTGCTGGCCACGAACTGGTGGTGACGCGCGAACCGGGTGGCACGCCGCTGGGTGAAACCTTGCGCCAGTTGCTGCTGACCGAAGCCATGGATATCGGCACCGAGGTATTGCTGATGTTTGCCGCCCGGCGCGAGCACATCGTGCAAGTCATCGAGCCGGCGCTGGCGGCCGGGTGCTGGGTGTTGTCGGACCGCTTCACCGATGCCACCTTCGCCTATCAGGGCGCCGGGCGCGGGCTGGGCCAGCAGCGTGTGGCAATACTGGAGCGCTGGGTGCAGGCCTGGGGCGACGTCAAGGGCGATACCGAGACGCCGCTGCTGCAACCCGATCTCACCCTGGTGTTCGATGTGCCGGTGGAGGTGGCGCGGCAGCGACTGTTACGTGACCTGGAGCAGCTCGATCGTTTCGAGACCGAGCTCGGTCCGTTTCATCAGCGTGTGCGTGACGAATACCTGCGCCGTGTGGCGCGAGAGCCGCAACGCATGTGCCGGATCGACTCGTCACTGGCCCGTTCCGAGGTTGAGAAAATGGTTTCTGAAGTTATTGTAAGTTATTGTTTTAATTGATGTTTTCTTGGCATGAAAAGGACTGGAACTCGCTCGCTGCGCGCCTGCAGCAGTTGCCGCATGCGCTGCTGATTCAGGGCCCGCCGGGCACCGGCATCGAAGCTTTCGCCTTCACCCTGGCCGAGGCACTGATGTGTGAACGTCGCACCAGGCAGGGCTGGGCCTGCGGTGCCTGTCAGGCCTGCAACTGGTTCGCCCAGGGCAATCACCCAGACTTCCGGCTGGTGCAACCGGAGAGCCTGGACAGCACCGAGGCGGGTGAGGGTGCCGAGGGTGCGGAGGGTGGAGAAGCCGCAGCGCCTGCGGCCAAGAAGGAAAAGAAAAAAAGCGATCAAATCCGCGTCGAGCAGGTCCGTGCGCTGCAGGATTTTCTCGCCATCGGTACACATCGTGCCGGCAACCGCGTGGTGCTGGTGCGCCCGGCCGAAGCGATGAATGTGACCACCCAGAACGCGTTGCTGAAAAGCCTGGAGGAGCCGCCGCCAGCGACCGTGTTCATCCTGGTCACCAGTCATCCGGCGCGTCTGTTGCCGACGGTGCGCAGTCGCTGCCAGCGCATCGTGCTTGGTCAGCCCGACACGCAGCAGGCGCTGGACTGGCTGCTCACCCAGGACCCGCAACAGCCACTGTCGCGCGATGACTGGGGTCAATTGCTGGCGCAAGGCGGTGGCGCACCGGTGGCGGCACTGGAAGCGCGCCAGCATGAGGCAGCACGCAATGGCTTTGTGCGCTTGCTGCGCGACGGCCGCCCCGAGGTGCTGGCGGCTGCCGATGCCACCCAGGGATTGCCGCCTGCGCTGCTGGTGGCTTGGTTGCAGCGCTGGGTGTACGACCTGCTGCGCGCCCGGCTCGGCACGCCGGTGCGCTATCACCTGGCCGAGGCACCGCTGCTGGCGCAGCTGGCCGCGCGCTGCGACCCCATCGCACTCACGCGACTGCTGCGCAGCCTGGGGGATTCGTTGCGCCTGGCCGAGCATCCGCTCAATGCCCGGCTGTTTGCCGAAGACCTGTTCATTCGCTATCGAGAAGTGTTTGTGGTGGTAGCAAGCAGTGTGAAACGCAGAGGGGGGTAAGGCGATGGCTCGGCCTGACCTGCAGGCTTTCCAGATTTATTACGACGACGCCAGCAAAGCAATGCTGGCGCCGGGTTTCATTCCGCTGGATAACACCAGTAATCTGCGGCCCGACTGGTTCGAGTTCTGGGTCATGCTCAATTACTTGCGTGAACACGAATTGGAGGAGGATGTTTGGTACGGTTTTTTCTCTCCCAAATTTCCTCTCAAGAGTGGCTTTGACCATGAGTTTCTGACTGCGACGGTAGCGCGATACGGAGAAGAGGCAGAGGTGGCATTGTTTTCACCCGGTTGGGATCAGATTGCTTACTTTTTGAATCCATGGGAGCAGGGTGAGGTATGGCATCCAGGGTTGATGGCTATGTCGCAGCAACTGGTGACTGACATAGGTATCGATGTGACTTTGAGAGAATTGGTTTTTGATGCCAGCACGACAGTGTTTGCCAATTACTTACTTGCCAAGCGCGGCTACTGGAAGGCGTGGTTGGATTTGGCTGAAAAACTGTTTGCCTACGTGGAAGACCGTGCAGAAGGTACCGGTGGGTACCTGGCCAGTACGACCTATGGAAAACGCCTTCGGGATACCCCGATGAAGACTTTTATCCAGGAACGTCTGGCCAACTTGCTAACTGGCTTTGGACAATTCAAGGTGATGAGCTCGGACCAGAGCGCTACTGCTGCCATTCTTAGCAAGATGTTTCCCGGTGGCTTGGAGGTGCGCTATTTACTGCAGACCTGCGATTTGATGAAGCGTAAATATCGTTTATCGGGTGATCCACAGTATTTGCAGCAATACTGGGCGGCGAGAAAAAACATACGCATGATTCCCCCGCCCAGAGCGGATTGATAATTAACCACGCAACAACGAAAGACATTGACGCACCATGCTGGTTGATTCGCACTGCCATATCGATTTCCCCGACTACGACGGCAAGATGGATGACTTGCGTCTGGCCATGCAGGAGCATGGTGTCAGTCATGCACTGTGCGTCAGCGTCAATCTGCCGGACTGGCCGCGGGTGATGGCGCTGGCCGAGCGTTATGACAATTTTTTTGCCTCGGTCGGGGTACATCCCGACCATGCCGAGGGCGAGTCGCTGGATGAGGATGCCCTGTTGCAGCGCGCTGCCCATCCCAAGGTGGTTGCGATCGGTGAAACCGGGCTGGATTACTTCCGCCTGACCGGTGATCTGGACTGGCAGCGGGAGCGCTTTCGCACCCATATCCGGGCCGCCCGGCGCTGTGGCAAGCCGCTGATCATTCATACGCGTTCAGCCGCCGAGGAC
>CAIPUP010000219.1 GCA_903868285.1 uncultured beta proteobacterium | reverse complement strand
CTGACCTTCAATGGCCATCGCATCCACTACGACCATCCCTATGTCACTGCGGTCGAGGGCTACCCCGGACTGGTGGTGCACGGTCCGCTGATCGCACTCGAAATGCTCAATGCGCTGCAGACGGCACAGCCGGCGCTGGTGTTGCGCAGCTTTGACTTCACGCCCAAGCGCCCGATCACGGTGCCGATGACCATGCACGCGCACGGAAAGCGGGACGGCGACGGCTGGTCGTTGTGGATGGAAACCGACGGTGCACTGGCCAGTGTCGGGCGCGTCACTGCCTGAATGTGTTGCCATCGCACTCTGGCGTAGTTGGCGCAGTTGTTGCAAAGTGTTGTCGTCGTCCTGATTCACGCAGCATTGGAGTATTTATGTACAAGTTTGGTCACGGTATCCGCAGTCTCTGCAGCACGCAGCATGTCGTTGTCGGTAACGTAGTGTTGAACCAGTGGTTGCGGCGGACTGTGCTGCTCCTGGCATTCGGCACAGCAGCATCAATCGCCACCACGGCGGCCTTGGCCCAAAGCGCCAGCGGCTGGCCGAACAAACCAGTGCGGCTGGTGGTGCCCTTCGCCGCCGGTGGTAACACCGACACCCTGGCGCGTATCGCAGCCGAACGCCTGAGCAGCAGTTTTGGCCAACCCTTCGTGGTGGAGAACCGGGTCGGTGCCAGCGGTGCCATTGCCGCCGAATTCGTCGCCCGGGCTGCGCCCGATGGCTATACCTGGTTCGTTGGCGCCACACCCAATCTGCTGATCGTGCCACTGGTGCAAAAGGTCAATTACGACGGCCTGCGCGACTTTGCCCCGGTCGCGGTGATCGCCACCAACCCGTTTGTGCTGGGTATCCATCCCTCGATACCGGCCAAAACGCTGGCGCAGTTCGTCGCGCATGTCAAAGCCAACCCGGACAAGCTCAACTACGCCTCGGCCGGCGCCGGCAGCATCGGCCATCTGTCAGGGGCGCTGTTGCTGGCACGCGCCGGACTGTCCATGGCACATGTCCCGTACAAGGGTGGCGCGCCAGCCGTCGCCGATCTGGTGGGCGGTCAGGTGCAGATGTATTTCGGCAACGCCTCGGAGCTGCTGCCGCATATACGCGCTGGCAAGCTGACAGTACTCGGCGTCTCCACCGCGCGGCGCTCGCGCGAGCTGCCCGACGTACCCACCATTGCCGAGACCTATCCCGGCTTTCTCACCTACACCCTGAACGGGCTGCTGCTGCCTAGCGGTACACCACGCGATATTCAGGAACGGGTGGCCCAGGAGATGGCCCGCATGGCGCGTGATCCGCTGGCCATTGATCGCATTCATCGCACCGGCTCCGATCCCAGCAGCATTGGTCTGGGCGACTTCGCCGAGCTGCTGCGCCGTGAACAACCACTGTGGATTGAGGCCGTGAAGTCAGCCGGCATCAAACCCGAGTGACTGGTTGCATCGACATCAGCCGGGACACATCGGCATTCCAAAAATATTTAAACACCGAGAGGACCAACACCATGCCGCATCGCTCACCACTTCAGGCAGTCACCCTTTGTACTTCACTGGCGCCAGCGTTCACGCTGGCGCTGCGCCATGCTGTGTTGCGCAGCCTGGCCGCCTTGACCGGCCTTGCTTTGCTCGCTGGCAGTGCCGCGTTGCAAGCGCAGGCCTGGCCGAACAAGCCGGTGCGGGTGATCGTGCCCTATGTCGCCGGTGGCAATACCGATGGCATTGCACGGGTTGCCGCCGATATCCTCTCGCGCAACCTGAATCAGCAATTCGTGGTGGAGAACCGCCCTGGGGCCGGTGGCGCTATTGCGTCGGAGCTGGTGGCCAAGGCACCGGCCGACGGCTACACCCTGTTCACCACGGCGCAAGGCGTGTTTGCGATCCTGCCGCACATTCAAAAAGTGAACTTTGATCCGATCAAGGATTTCGCGCCGGCCTCCATCGTCGGACTGAACGGTTTCGTACTCGCCGCCCACACCTCGCTCGGCGTGAAAACGGTCAAGGAATTCGTCGACTACGTCAAAGCCCGGCCCGGCAAACTGGCCTATGCCTCCGGCGGCAATGGTTCGATTTCCCATCTGTCAGCGGCAATGTTCGCGCATCGTGCTGGCCTGGACATGGTCCATGTGCCATACAAAGGTGGCGCAGCCGCCGTGGCCGATCTGGTGGCGGGTCAGGTGGCAATGTACTTCGGCAACTTCTCCGAGGTGGTGCCGCACGGCAAGAGTGGCCGGGTGAACGTTCTTGGTGTGTCGACTGACAAGCGCGACCGCCAGCTGCCCGAAATACCCACCATCAACGAAACCTACAACGGCTTTCGCACCGTGACCTGGAACGGTCTGGTGGCGCCGGCGGGCACACCACGCGACATCCTGGATCGCATCGCGCTGGAAATTCAAAAAGGTCTGAAAGATCCGCTGGTCATTGACCGTTTGCATCGCATTGGTGTCGATCCCTGGGGCTCCAGCCCGGCTGAATTCAGCGACGCCATCCGCAAGGATTACGAGCTGTATCGCGACGTGTTGAAAACCGCAGGGATCAAGGCAGAATAAGCGCCCGGTTCATTCTGTAGAAAGAAGCAGCATGCGTTTTGTCCCTGGCAGCACCGATGTCCTGGCCAGTCGCGCCAAGCTGGGCGTGATCGTTCCCTCGACCAATTCCACCGTCGGCCCCGAGTATGAAATGTTGCGTCCGCATGGCGTGACGCATCACATCGGCCGCATGGTGCTGCCACCGCGGCCGTACGACAACATGGACAACTACCGTCAGGCGCTGGAGCATGAAGAGGGCGGACTGCATGAGGCGCTGGAAGTGCTGATGAATTGCGAGCCGCATGCGGTGGCGCATGGTCATTCCATCCATTCCTTTCGCGGCACCATCGAGCGCGCCGAAGAGGATGTACGCGAGCTGGAAAAATTTTGCGAGCGACCGTTTTTCACGCCCTCGATCTCGGTCGTGAAAGGACTGCGTGCCATCGGCAATCCCAAGCGTATCGGCGTGCTGACACCCTACTGGCCACCCGCCGGCGAGTTGGTGGCGAATTTCTTTCGCTCCGCTGGCTACGACCCGGTGAGCGTGGTGAACATGGAAACCACCGGCCCGACCAAGGTGTCGCAGGTACCCTATGCGGTCACCATGAAAGCCTTCGATGCGCTGGACACGCCGCAAGTCGAAGCCTTCGTGCATGTCGGCACCGCCTTGCCGGTGACCGCCATTACCGAAGCCATCGAACGCAAGCATGGCAAGCCGCTGATCGGCGTCAACGTCGCCACCTACTGGGCGGCACTGCGCGCCCTGGGCATCCAGGACAAGGTGCGCGGCTACGGTTGTCTCATAGCCGAGCACTGAGCGCCGAGCACTGAGCGCCGAGCACTGCGCACCGGGCACTGCGCGCGGCGGTTGATCGCCGCGCTTGGCGACTAACCGGTAATCGCGCCGGCCTGCTGCAGCCGCTGGCGCTTGGCCAGAATGCGCTGCAGCACCTGCGCGTTGTTCACCACAAAGCGGTCGTGACTGCCCTGCATCAGTACATCGAGACCATCGCTGACGCTGGCATCAAAGCGCACCCGCCGACCCTCGACCTCCGTCACCACACCTTCGATGGTGACGCTGCTACCCGGAATACCGGTGGCGCGATGCTCGAAGCAGGCGCGTATGCCGACCGAGTCCTCGCCCCCGGCCAGATAGCCGGTGAGAAAACAGCGGCAGGCCCATTCGATGTCGCTGATGATGCGCGAGGAGGCATAAACGCCGCTGCCCTCTCCCATGAATTCAATGACTCGGCTGGCATCAATTATTTGCGTGGTCGAAAAACGCAAACCGGGAACAAGTTCGGGATTCATGGCAAGGGCGATCCGTAACAACATCAGTCTTAACAGCTGCGGGTCCCAAGTGTAGCGGCGAGCCAGGCCCTGGACAGAATCTTACAAAATTTTATAAGTTATTGTTTTTAAAAGAATTTTTGACAATCTCCCAACGCTGGTCATAATCGGGCGATGTTCGATCAATTCAAAGCCCGCCGACAGGCAGCACGTGACCAGAGCGAGCGCAAAGCGCTGGTGCAAACCTGTCGCACGCTGATGAGCGAACGCGGTGAAGCCAACACCATCAAGTTCGCCACCCAGGCACTGATGCAGTATCAGGCGCTAAGCGAAACCGGGCGTATCGGCTTTTTTGAATTGCTAGCGAGCGACTACGCACCCGATCCGCAGCGCGTGCTGAACGCTGCCCGTCGCTATGCCGAAATCAGCGATGCCAAAAGCGAGGTGGCACTGCTGCGTGCCGCAGACCCGCCGCGCCAAGCCCTGCTGCGACATCTCAATCTGGCGCCAGGTGGCACACGAGCCTTGCTGCAGATGCGACGCGAATTACTCGCGGCACTACGCACCCAGCCGGCATTACAGGCAGTAGAGGCAGACTTCCAGCATTTGCTGGCATCGTGGTTCAGTCCGGCTTTTCTGGCGCTCAAGCGGGTGGACTGGCATTCACCGGCACATCTGCTGGAGCAGATCATTCAGCATGAGGCGGTACATCAGATTCGCGACTGGCAGGATCTGCGCCGGCGGCTCGCGCCCGACCGGCGTTGCTTTGCCTTTTTCCATCCTGCGCTGCCCGATGAGCCGCTGATCTTTGTCGAGGTGGCGCTGACGCCGCAAATGCCAAGTGCCATTGCGCCCTTGCTCGACGACGCCATCGACACCGATACCAGCCGCGCGCGCTGGGCGGTGTTCTATTCCATCTCCAACTGCCAGCCGGGTTTGCGCGGAGTTTCACTGGGTAACTTCCTGATCAAACAGGTAGCCGAAGTGATTCAACGCGAGTTCCCGAAGGTCAATCGCTTTTGCACGCTGTCGCCAATGCCCGGCTTTGGGCACTGGCTGCGAAAAAAACAGGCCGACAAACTGGCGACGTCCATCAAGGATGACAAGCAGCGCCAGCGATTAACACGAGCACTAACACTGCTGCGCAGTGTGTATGGCGAGCAACTCGAAAGCCCGCCTGGGGTTGCCAATGCTCAGGTTGCGAACAGCATTCGCATAGAAAAGCCACTACGCGAAGCCCTGCTGTGTCTGGGGGCGCACTATCTGTTGGGCACGCGAGAGCACGACGCCTCGACCGATGCCGTAGCGCGCTTTCACTTGAACAATGGTGCACAAATCCATCGACTGAATGTCGCCGCCAATACATCAACGCGTGGAATGCAGGAATCCCTTGGACTGATGGTGAACTATCTCTACGATCTGGAGCAAATCGAGCAAAACCATGAGAGCTTCCTGCACGGCGAGATTCGTGCGGCACGGGATATCATGGCCGCTCGTTGATTTGCGCCGGTCCAGTACGGTGCAGGCAATACCGAGCAAATTTGGTTGAAGTTGAAGTTGAGGTGGAGGTGAAGGCTGGCGCGCCGCATCCCCGGCGCAGCTAATGCTCTCTTGAGGAGGAGACAACATGCAACGCAATGCGCTTCATCGTCTGTTGACCACATTGGTCATTACTGTTGCAGGCATATCAGGCCTGTTGAACGCCATTACAGTTTTGGCACAGAACTGGCCAGCCAAGCCAGTACGCATCATCAACCCGTTTCCTGCTGGCGGTGGCACCGACACCTTTGCCCGGCCACTGGCGGCACGCCTGACGCAATCGTTGGGGCAGACCGTCATTATCGAAAACATAGGCGGTGCCGGCGGCACGGTTGGCGCCAGCAATGCTGCCAAGGCGGCACCGGATGGCTACACCTACTTCATGGGCGCGGTGCATCACACCATCGCCGAGACGCTCTACACCAAGCTGCCCTATGCACTGGAGCGTGACTTCATTCCCATGACTCTGGTGGCCTCGGTGCCCAATGTGGTGGTGGTGCATCCCAAGCATGGCTTCAAGACGCTGAAAGACTTCATGGACTTTGCCCGCAGCCATCCTGATCAGCTGAACTTCGGCACCGCCGGCAATGGCACAACACACCATGTGGCGGTGGAGTTGTTCAAGACACTCACCGGCCTGCGGCTGGTGCATATCCCTTACAAGGGCGCCGGTCCGCTGATGCAGGACTTGCTGGCGGGTCAGGTTGATTTTGCCTTCGACAGCATGGGCACCTCGGCCAATCAGATCAAGGCCGGCAAACTGCGCGCACTGGCAGTGACCGCCAGCAGCCGCTCGGCCATCATTCCGGACGTGCCAACCATGACCGAAGCCGGCATCACCGGCTATGGCAGCGTCACCACCTGGTACGCGCTGTGGGCGATCAAGGGCGCGCCGCAAAATGCCACCGATCGCATGTATGTTGAAGCCGCCAAGGCGATGCAGCAAGCCGACCTGAAACAAATCTGGGATTCCCAGGGCGCTGTCACCGGCGGTCAACCGTCAGCGGAATTTGCCGCCTATGTCAAAGCGGAAATTGCCAAGTGGGGCAAGGTCGTGCGCGACGCCGGCATCAAGATCGACTTGTAAGCGGCACGCTGGCATCAAGCTGCGTCGGCAGCGTGACTACCCGCCGGTGAACTTCGGCGGGCGTTTTTCGCGCATCGCCTGCAAGCCCTCACGCAGATCGGTCGAGGCCAGACTTTTGCGGTGGTCACGGGTGATGGCCGCCGCATCAAAATGACCGCTGGCCAGGGCATTGAGGTGGTGCTTCATGTCCTGCGTCACGGTCGGTGGATTGCCAGCCAGGCGTTCGGCCAGTGCATCCACGCTCGCCTGCAGTTGTGCCGGCGGTACCAGCGCGGTGAGGTAACCCATTGCCAGCAGCTCCTGGGCCGGCACCGGTTCTCCCAATAAAAACAAGCGCTTGGCATTCGCCACGCCGAGGCGCTCGACATAGCGTCGCATGCCATTGGCGTAGTAATGCAGACCGATGCGGGTGGCCGGCATGACCAGGCGCGAACCCTCGACCCCAATTCGAAAATCACATGCCAGCGCCAGATCGGTACCGCCGCCATACACACTGCCGTTGAGCGCGCAGATGGTGGGCAGGCGCAGATGCTCGAGCTGATCGATCACACCATCCAGCGTGGCCGCAGCGGTGGACGTTGTAGATGTAGCCATATCCGTATCCGTGCCCAGCTCGGTCAGCGTGGCAAGGTTGTAGCCGGAGCAAAAGCTCGCATCGCCACTACCAGTGAGTATGAGCACCCGCAGCGCCGGGTTAGCCTCAACCGCGGCCAGCTGTGACTGCAACTGCGGCAGATCGTCGGCCTCGATGCGGTTGTGATGGGCTGGACGCTGCAGCTGCAAGGTGGCGCGCGTGCCCTCGATACGCAATTGTGGCGGTCCGGATAGCGGGGGGTGGCTCATGCAGGGCATTGTAAACTGCGCTGTTGTCGCCCCTGCAGTCACTCCCTTTCATCGCAAGGAACTACCATGGCGGGTCCGCTTTCTCATATTCGCGTGCTTGATCTGTCGCGCGTTCTGGCCGGTCCCTGGGCCGGACAGAATCTGGCCGATCTGGGCGCTGAAGTCATCAAGATCGAACGTCCCAAGCAAGGCGATGATTCACGCGCCTTCGGCCCTCCCTGGGTCAAGGATGGCGAGGGCAAGGACACGCGCGAATCGGCCTACTTCACCTCGGCCAATCGCGGCAAGAAATCCGTCACGCTGAATCTGTCCAGTGCCCAGGGCCAGCAGATCGTGCGCGATCTGGCGAAACAGGCCGATGTGCTGATCGAGAACTACAAGTTCGGCGATCTGGATCGCTACGGCCTGGGCTACAAGGATCTGTCAGCCATCAATCCACGCCTGATCTATTGCTCGGTCACCGGCTTCGGTCAGACCGGGCCGTATCGCGAGCATCCCGGCTATGACTTCATGATCCAGGGCATGGGCGGCATGATGAGCGTCACCGGCGAACCGGATGGCGCGCCCGGTGGCGGACCGCAGCGAGCAGGCGTGCCGGTGGCCGACATCATCACCGGCATGTATGCCTCGATCGCCATTTGCGCCGCCATCGCCGGACGGGCCGAAACCGGCCGCGGTCAGCATCTCGATCTGGCACTGCTGGATTCACAGATCGCCCTGCTGGCCTATCAGAACACCAATTTTTTCTCCACTGGCGTGCCGCCCAAGCGCATCGGCAACCTGCATCCGAATATCGTGCCCTATCAGCCGTTTCGTACTGCCGATGGCAGCGTGATCGTGGCTTGTGGCAACGACAACCTGTACCAGAAGCTGTGCACGATGATGAACCGGCCCGATCTGGCCACCGATGCGCGCTTTGCCAGCAACGGCAAGCGGGTCGAGAACCGGATCGAGATGACCGCCGTGCTGCAGGAAATTTTCTCGACCCGCAGCACCAAGGAATGGGTGGCGGCGCTGGAGCAGGCCGGTGTGCCGAACGGGCCCATCAATGATCTGGCGCAGGTGTTCGAGGAGCCGCAGGTCAAGGCCAGGCAGATCAAACTGGAAATGGATCATCCGGTGGCG
>CAIPUP010000218.1 GCA_903868285.1 uncultured beta proteobacterium | reverse complement strand
CGGCTGTTCAGCGATCAGCACGCCGGCTTTTCCTTGTTTGTATCGCGTGCCAACCCCGATGTGGCGGGCAGTCTGCGTTGCGCTTCGGCCATCGGGCGGGCGCTACGTGTGGCCGGGTTCACACCCTCGCTCTATCACGCTGCACCAATCGCCGGGGAGTTCAAGCCCTTTGCCGACCGGGAGAACGGGGTGCACTACTACGACAACCTGGTGGTGTTGAAAACCGCCCGCCAGCCGGCGCTGCTGCTGGAGGCCGGCGTGATTGTCAACCGCGATGAGGAATTGCTGCTGCTGACGCCGGCTTACCAGGCGCGTATGTCGGAGGCGGTGGCGGACGGCCTGCGGGCTTGTCTGCTGTAACGGGGTTTTGCGTGATTTGGCTCGGGTTTTGGACGTTTGTCTGCGGTTCATTTGTGTAAAATCAGTCACTTAGCCGCACCCTTCAATTTTCAGGTCTGTCCATCACACCATGAAGCAATTTCATATCGGTTTTTCGACCGCGCTGGCTGGTTTGGCTGCGCTGGCGCTATCGTTCTCGTTTCCTTCCGCTGTGAGCGCCCAGGCGCAATCACCGGCTGCAGGCAGTGCGGCTGGCAACCAGGCGGGTAAGCTGGCGATGTGCATGGGCTGCCATGGTATCGAGAACTACCGCACCGCCTACCCCGAGGTGTATCGCGTGCCAAAGATCAATGGCCAGTCGCAGGAATATCTGGTCAAGGCGCTGCAGGCCTATCGCAGCGGCGACCGTCGCCATCCGACCATGCGCGGCATTGCCGTCAGTCTGTCCGATCAGGACATGGCCGAGCTGGCTGCCTATTACGCAGCCGCCAAGTAAGGACATCAATATGAAAAAGCAGATCCAGATTTTGATTGCGGCCGCGAGCCTGGTTGGCCTGTTCGCAACCCAAGCCAGTTTTGCTGCCGGCAATATCGCTGCTGGCGCCGAGAAGTCCAAGGCCTGCGAGGCCTGTCATGGTGCAGGTGGCAATGCCCCGACCACGCCGGACTTCCCGCGTCTGGCCGGCCAGCATGCCGACTACCTTGACAAAGCGCTGCGCGACTACAAGTCCGGGGCGCGCAAGAACGCCATCATGGCATCGCAGGTCGAGAAGCTGTCGCGCCAGGATTTGCAGGATTTGGCCGCCTACTTCGCCAGCCAGAGCGGTTCCCTCACGACCAAGCGCTGAGCAAATTCAGCGCCGGCGCAATCCCTCCAGATACGCCTGCTGGTCCGGTGCCGCTTGATCGCGCTGGGCCAGCCACATCACCTCTCCCAGACATTCCAGTGCCGCATGCAGGGCGGCGTGGCGATCGCCTGTGGCATGACTGAGGCGGTTGATTTCCGCTACCACACCGGGTGGTTGATCGATCGATAGCTGTTCTTCGATCGCCAGATGCAGGCTCATATGCAGGAAGGGGTTGACGCTGCCTTGTTCCGGCGTCCAGTCATGTTGCAGGTAGCGTTCCGGCGCATCCAGTACCGGCTGATATTCCGGATGCAGCAGGATCACCGCCAGCGCCGAATGTTGCAGGCCTTCGAGCGGCTGGCCGGCACGATGGCGTTGCCAGGTGTCGAAAAAAAATTGCCTGACCTGATCGCGGCTGGGATTGAACATGTCTTTGGCTTGTCTTAGTCCGGTTTACGTTTCTTGCTGACGCCGCTTTTTTCCTTGAAGCCGCACAGATCCTGCACTTCACAGCCGGCGCAATCTGGATTGCGCGCTTTGCAGCGATAGCGGCCGTGCAGGATCAGCCAGTGGTGGGCATGCAGGCGGTAGGCAGTTGGCACGGCCTTGAGCAGTTTGGCTTCGACCTGATCGACGTTGGCGCCGGGGGCCAGGCCAGTGCGGTTCGAGACGCGAAAGATGTGCGTGTCGACTGCGATGGTGGGCTGGCCGAAGGCGCAGTTGAGCACCACATTGGCCGTCTTGCGTCCCACGCCGGGTAAGGCCTGCAGCGCTTCGCGCGAGTCTGGCACCTGGCCACGATGTTGTTCTAAAAGTATCTGGCAGGTCTGCAGGATGTGGCGCGCCTTGGCGTGATACAGGCCGATGGTTCGTATATGCGATTCCAGTCCTTCCAGGCCCAGCACCAGCATGCGGCGCGCATCCGGGGCGGCGGCAAACAGTCCGCGTGTCGCGAGGTTGACGCTCTTGTCGGTGGCCTGTGCCGAGAGAATCACCGCAATCAGCAACTGGAATGGACTGCGATATTGCAGTTCGGTTTTCGGTTCCGGATTGGCCGCCTGAAACCGTCGGAACAGTTCCTCTCGCTTGGCCGGGATCACGAGTGCTCCGATTGGTCATCGGGCTTACCCTGCACACGTGCACGTGCGCGCTCGATCGCTTGTTGCACGATGGCACGACGCTTGGTTGCCTGTGCTTCGGCGTCGGGATCCAATGCTGCGATGGTATTGGCTGGCCGCAGGCGTGTCTCACGTTCGGCCTGATCGCTGGCCAGCCGTTGCTTGCGTTGCCTGTGCCGCTGGCGTGCCAGTGAGGCGCGGTCCTCGGTCCAGTTGGCATCTTCCGGCTTTGCCAGGGGCATGCTGATGCAGTCCACCGGGCAGGGCGGCAGACACAGTTCGCAGCCGGTGCACAAATCTGCCACGACGGTATGCATCAGCTTGGCCGCGCCGACGATGGCATCCACCGGGCAGGCCTGAATGCATAGCGTGCAGCCGATGCAGTTGGCCTCATCGATCAGCGCTACCCGGCGCGGGCCATGCACACCACATGCAGGATCGAGAGTCTGGACTGGTTTATTGAGCAGACGCGACAGATTGATGATGACCGGCTCGCCGCCCGGCGGGCAGCGATTGATGTCGGCCTCACCCGCAGCCAGCGCCTCGGCATACGGCATGCAGCCCTGGAAGCCGCAGCGCGTGCATTGCGTTTGCGGCAGTAAGGCATCGATTTCGGTGGCGCTGATGCGCATGCGGTGGATGATCTTGTTCAGCGCTGACGTGCCAGCCCGCGCAGAATGTCGCCGATCAGCTGCGGGCCATGAAACACCATGCCGCTGTAGAGCTGCACCAGTGATGCGCCAGCCTGTAATTTTTCTCTGGCATGTGCTGCGCTCATGATGCCGCCGACACCGATGATGG
>CAIPUP010000217.1 GCA_903868285.1 uncultured beta proteobacterium | reverse complement strand
TCCAGAATTTGCAGCGTAGCCAGCTCGCCAGCCGCATCGGGTACCGGATGCGCTGCTTGCACGACACGAATGCGCGCTGGTTGTGCTGCGCCATGCGATGCGTCGGGGATCACTGGCTTGGCATGACCGTAGCGCGTAATCACCAAGCCCGATAGCGCGGCATCAGCCGGCCAGTGTTGTTCGACAGCATGCGCCATGGCAGCGGCGGCTTTTCCTGCGCCCACCACCAGTGTGCGGCCGCGCGGAGGTGCTGGCAGATGCGCCGGAACAATGTGCAGTGGATCGGCCGCCGCAACCGCAGCGGCAAAACTGCCGCGCAGCAGCTGCTCTATCGGCATCACAGGGTGTCAATCAGCGTCAGGCAATAGGGAAGCGTCGTGCCCGCGCCTGATGCAATCATTCGAACAACGATAGCGCTGACTTGAACAGCGCCGTTGACGGTTGATTCAATTCATACAGGATGTCGAAGTGGTGTTTACCGGCGCAGAGGATCTCCTGGGTGACAGCGGATTTCCAGCGCTTGCGCAGCAAGGCTTGCTGATCATGAAAGCCCTGCGGCTCGCGCTCGCCTACCGCAGTTATCACTGGCGCATGACTTGCCGGTGGCATCCAGGCCGGACTGCAGCGCTCGGCCAGTTTGCTGTCCAGGCGCACGTCGCCGTTGACCGACGCGACATGGCGAATCGGATCGAGGTCGTACACGCCACTGATGCAAAGCGCGCCAAGCAGCAGCTCGCGTGGCAGATCGGCGGCATAGCAATCAAACCGGCAGGCCGCCATCATGGCCGCCAGATGTCCGCCGGCAGAGTGCCCGGACACCGCCAGCTTGCCAGCCGGCGCGCCAAAGTGCGACGCGTTGCGCCATAGCCAGGCACAGGCCTGCACCATCTGCATCACGATGCCGTCCATGCTGATCTTCGGGCACAGCTCATAGTTGGGCAGCGCCACGGTGATACCGGCGGCATTCAACTCGGTGGCGAGGAATGACTGAAAGCTTTTGTCCAGACTGCGCCAGTAGCCACCGTGAATGAACATCAACATGCCGCGGCTGGGCCCCTTGGCGCGAAAGATATCCAGCGTCTGCATCGGATGCGGGCCATAGGGAATATCCAGATATCCGTCGGCCCGGCTGCGCGCTTGCACCGAGCTGCTTTGCCAGCGCTCGAAGTGCTGCTGAAAATCAGGCGCAGCGGCGCGTGCGTTGTACAGGTTCTCGTAGTCAGCCGGGGTCAGTGCGGCCATGGCGGGTCTCCTCGTTCGCTTACTGGGTGGATGCATGCGGTGATGTATCGGGTGATGCGATTACAGTGACTCTTGACGCAGGCTTGATTGCGACTGCTCGTGGGCGATTACTCCGGCACCACCGCAGTGACTTCGATCTCCAGGCGCGCCCGGTCCTCGATCAGGGCCACCACCTGTACCGCAGTCATGGCCGGGTAATGCCGGCCGATGATCTCGCGATAAGCCAGGCCAAGCGCGCGCCCTGCGCCCAGGTACTCCTGCTTGTCGAGCACATACCAGTTCATACGCGTGATGTGCTCGGGCCGCGCCCCGGCTTCGGCCAGCACCGCCACGATGTTGCGCAGCGCCTGTGCTGCCTGGCTGACAAAGTCATCACCGACGAAATGGCACTGACCATCCCAGCCTATCTGTCCGGCCACGAATACCTGTCGTCCGCGGGCAGCGATGCCGTTGGAAAATCCTTTCGGCTTGGCCCAGTCTGCCGGTTGCAGAATCTCCATCGCGATCATCCTTGCTGTTCTAAAAATTCAATAAAATCAATAACTTACAATAATTCCGAGGCGCTTACTCAGGGCGTATCCCGGCCGCCTTCACCAGCCGTGCCCATTTCGCGATTTCGCGTGCCAGTAACGTGGCAAACTCCTGTGGCGTGCCGCCCACCACTTGCGCGCCTTCCGCTGCCAAGCGCTCGCGCAGGGCGGGTGCTTGCAGGGCGCGGGCGATTTCGCGCTGAATGCGCAGCACCAGTTCAGGTGGTGTACCAGCCGGCGCCAGCACGCCGTACCACTGCGAGGCCTCATAGCCGCTCAGCGATTTATCTCCTTCGCTGATAGCCGGCACCTCGGGCAAGACTGCCGAGCGGCTGCTGCCGGTCACGCCCAGCGCGCGCAGTTTGCCGGCACGCAAATGCGGCAGCGCCGTCAGTACATTCGGAAACATCAGCGACACCCTGCCGGCCAGCAGATCGACCACGCCCGGCGTGGTGCCCTTGTAAGGCACATGCACCAGATCGACGCCGGCCATGGCGCGAAACAATTCCGCTGCCAGATGCGGGCTGGTGCCGATGCCGGCCGAGGCGTAATTCAGGCTACCGGGTTTGGCGCGCGCCAGTGCCAGCAACTCGGCGATGCTGGCCGCAGGCACCGAGGGATGCACCACCAGCACATTGGGCACGGTGGCCACCAGCGACACCGCTGCGAAATCACGCAGCGGATCGTAGGCCAGTCGGGCATGCAGGGCTGG
>CAIPUP010000216.1 GCA_903868285.1 uncultured beta proteobacterium | reverse complement strand
ATTCCCAACACCGATGGACTGGATACCGCCAAGGCTGGCCTGAAGCTCGATGCGCGCGGCTTCATCGAGGTCGATGACCACTGCTACACCGGCGTACCCGGCATCTATGCCGTGGGTGATGTGGTGCGTGGTCCGATGCTGGCGCACAAGGGCGAGGAAGAGGGCGTGATGGTGGCCGAGCTGCTGGCAGGTCAGAAGCCGCATCTGGACTACAACACCATTCCCTGGGTCATCTACACCTCGCCGGAAATCGCCTGGGTCGGCAAGACCGAAGCGCAGCTCAAGGCCGCGGGTATTGCCTATCGCGTCGGCAAGTTTCCGTTTGCAGCCAATGGTCGTGCCCTGGGCCAGGATGAGCCCGACGGCTTCGTGAAAATGCTGGCCGACGAAAAGACCGACGAGATTCTCGGCGTGCATGTGGTCAATGTGCATGCCTCGGAGCTGATTGCCGAGGCCGTGGTGGCCATGGAGTTCAAGGCCTCGAGTGAAGACATCGCACGCATCGTGCATGCCCATCCCTCCTTGTCGGAAGTGATGCATGAAGCCGCGCTGGCTGTCGACAAGCGCGCGCTGAATATGTGAGCACTCGGCCATGACTGCAACGACCGAGCCGTCGGATCAGCAACTCTCGGTCATCGAGTTGTATCAGCGTAATCTGGCACGACGGGGTTTTCGTGAAGACCCTGCGCAACTGCAGGCTGTACAACGCCTGCAGCAGCTGTATGAGGAGTGGCAGGACTACAAGAATCGTCGTCGCTCGCCTTTGCGGCGCATGCTGGTCCGACCGCCTCTGCCGCGCGGCGTCTATCTCTGGGGTGGGGTAGGGCGCGGCAAGAGTTTTCTGATGGACAGCTTTTTCCTGGTGTTGCCGCTGGAACGCAAACGCCGGGTGCATTTCCATCACTTCATGCGTGATGTGCACCGCGAGCTGGAAACGCTCAAGGGAACCGAAGATCCGCTGGCGGCCCTGGCACATCGCATCGCTTTGCGCTATCGCCTGATCTGCTTTGATGAAATGCATGTCAACGACGTTGCCGACGCCATGATCCTCGGCCGCTTGCTCAGCCGCACCATGGATCTGGGCGTGGTCTATTGCATGACCTCCAACTACCATCCGGATGAACTCTACAAAGACGGACTGCGGCGCGACACCTTCATGTCCACCATTGCGCTGATTCGTGACCGCCTTGATGTGCTGAACGTCGATAGCGGCGTGGATTACCGCAAGCGTGCACTGGAGCAACTGGCGGTGTACCTCACCCCGGGAGGGGAGGCGTCAGACGCAGGGTTGGGCAAGATTTTCGATACCGTGGCCGAGGTCGAAGACGAGCATCATGAGCTGGATATAGAAGGTCGGGTGATCCCGTTGCGCCGGCGTGCCGGTGGTGTGGTGTGGTTCGATTTCCAGGTGCTGTGCGGCTGGGGCCGCTCGCAGCATGATTACCTCGATCTGGCGCGGCGCTTTCATACCGTTATCCTGTCTGGTGTGCCGCGCATGGGGCCGTCCATGGCCGATGCGGCGCGCCGCTTCACCCTGCTGGTGGATGTGTTCTATGACAACCGCGTCAAGCTGGTGATCTCGGCCGATGCAGAGCCGGAATCGCTGTTGTTGCGCGACGACCAGTCGCGGGATGCGCGCATGCGGGCGATGGTGTTCGAGTTCGACCGCACTGCCAGCCGTCTGATTGAAATGCAGTCGCAGGAGTATCTGTCCCAGGCGCGTCGCGACATGGACCCGGCAGAACTTGATAAAGAGGAGCTAAGTTCATGAATTCATTCAAGATTTTTAGAATCCACGAGCGCGAGGGGAAAACTGTCGCGGGCTTCGAGCAGGCACAGCTGGAAGATCTTGATGCGGGTGAAGTGGTGGTCAAGGTGGCCTACTCCAGCGTCAACTACAAAGACGCCCTGGCCGGCACCGGTGCCGGCAAAGTCATACGGCGCTTTCCTTGCGTGGGCGGTATTGATCTGTCCGGTACCGTGGTCGAATCCAGTGACGCGCGCTTTGCCAAGGGCGACGCCGTCATCGCCACCAGCTTCGATCTGGGTGTGTCGCACGACGGTGGCTATGCCGAATACGCCCGACTACCGGCCGACTGGCTGGTGCGGGCGCCGCGCGGCATGAGTCTCAAGCACGCCATGGTGATCGGCACGGCCGGCTACACCGCTGCACTCGGCGTGGCGCGCATGGAGCACAACGGCCTGGCGCCGCAGAACGGTCCGGTCATCGTCAACGGTGCCACTGGTGGTGTCGGCTCGGTGGCGATCGACATCCTGGCGCAGCGTGGCTACCGCGTCACCGCGCTCACCGGCAAGGACAGCGAGTCCGACTACCTGCGGCGCATCGGCGCCAGCGAGGTCATGCTGCGCTCCAGTATCGATGTGGCAAAAATCCGTCCACTGGACAAGGCGCTGTGGGCCGGTGGTGTCGATAACCTGGGTGGCGATACTCTGGCCTGGATGCTCTCCACCATGCAGCAATCGGCCACTGTGGCCAGTATTGGTCTGGCCGCCAATCACGCCTGGAAGGCCTCGGTCATGCCCTTCATCCTGCGTGGTGTGAGTTTGTTGGGCATTGACTCCGGCTACACCCCCAATCCGCAGAGACAGCAGATCTGGGACCGCCTCGCCGATGATCTGAAGCCGGCTCATCTGGATGACATGGTGCGGGTGATTCCGTTCTCGCAGTTACCCGATGTGTTCCAGGACTTTCTTGATGCCAAGGTGCGTGGTCGCATCGTGGTCGATATCAACGAGTAGGTGCCACTTTCCATCACCGCAGTTTTCTTTCCCAACTTGAGGAGTCACCCAGCATGAGAACCAAGAACGTACTGACCCAGGACGATGTCAAGAAGATGATGGCGGCATGCGAGGCCGAAGCCCTGAAGCACAAGTGGGTGGTATCGATTGCCATCGTCGATGATGCCGGCTTCATGCTGGCGATGCAGCGTGGCGAGGGCGCTGGCCCGACCACGGCCGAGGTGTCGGTGGAGAAAGCTCGTTCGGCGGCGCTGTCACGTCGCTCCACCAAGTTCTGGGAAGACCGGATCAAGGATCGTCCGGTGTTCATGAAGTTCCCCGGCAATCTGCCGATCCAGGGCGGCATTCCGCTCATGTACCAGAATGAATGTGTCGGTGCGATCGGCGTCTCGGGCGTGCAATCCCATGAGGATGAGCAGATCGCCATGGCCGGTGCCGCCGTCCTGGGCTGAGTTCGCTTTGCCGCACTGCGCGGCATTGATGCGCTGATCTTCGCCGGCGCACCCGGCTGGTGCGCCAACTTGCAGGGCTGATGCGGTTTCTCCCCGCGCCAGCCCTGTTCTTCTTGTGCCTGGCCGCGCATGGTAATTGCTCAAGGCTTAACGCAGGTGCCGAACATTATCGGCACTGCGCCAGGTGCAGGGAGCAAACCGTGTCCATTCATGTCGCACTCAGCCACATCACCCACTATCGCTATGCGCGACCGATCCTGATCGGGCCACAGGTGGTTCGCCTGCGGCCTGCGCCGCATACGCGAACGCCTATTCTGTCTTACGCGCTGACCGTGACACCGGCGCAGCACTTCATCAACTGGCAGCAAGACCCCCAGTCGAATTATCTGGCGCGGCTGGTATTTCCCGAGCGTTGCCACGAGCTGAAGATCGAGGTCAATCTCACCGCTGCGCTGACGGTGATCAATCCGTTCGATTTTTTCCTCGAGCCGCAAGCCGAGCGCATTCCGTTCGAATACGAAGCCGAGCAACGGCATGAACTGGCGCCTTATCTGGAACGCTTGCCACTGACGCCGCGCTTCGAGGCCTATCTCAAGGGTCTCTCGCGCAAGCCCCTGGCAGCGGTGGATTTTCTGGTTGGCCTCAATCACCGGCTGCAGCAGGACATCCGCTACCTGATCCGGCTCGAGCCTGGTGTGCAGACCCCGGAGCAGACGCTGACCCTGGGCAGCGGTTCATGTCGCGACACCTCCTGGCTGCTGGTGCAACTGCTGCGCCATCTCGGGCTGGCGGCGCGCTTTGTGTCCGGCTACCTGATCCAGCTCAAGCCGGATGTCAAAGCGCTTGACGGTCCGGTGGGTGCGGCCGAGGACTTCACCGATCTGCATGCCTGGTGCGAGGTTTATCTGCCGGGCGCAGGCTGGATTGGTTTGGACCCGACCTCGGGCTTGTTGGCTGGTGAAGGACATATACCGCTGGCCTGTTCCCCCGATCCACGCAGTGCCGCGCCGGTCAGTGGCTGTACTGAAATCGTCAAGACCGAGTTCAGCCATGCCATGCAGGTCGAGCGGGTGTGGCAGGCGCCACGCGTCACCTTGCCCTACAGCGATCCGCAGTGGCAAGACATTCAAGCACTCGGTGAGCAGGTCGATCGTGACCTGGTGGCGGCGGATGTGCGACTCACCATGGGTGGCGAACCGACCTTCGTGGCGGTCGATGAACGCGACAGCCCGGAGTGGAATACCGAGGCGGTCTCCGGTGTGACATTGCGCAGCTCTGACAAGCGTCAGCGCGGATTGCACTTGCTGAACAAGCTCAAGCAACGCTATGCCCCGGGCGGGCTGCTGCACTATGGCCAGGGCAAGTGGTATCCGGGCGAGCCGTTGCCACGCTGGTCATTGAGCTGTTTCTGGCGCAGTGACGGCGAGCCGATCTGGCAGGACGCAAGTCTGTTTGCCGACGAGACAGAGGCGTCGGCGTTTACCGTCACAGCCGAGGATGCCGAATGCTTTTTGCAGCATGTGGCGATACTGCTTGCATTGCCCAAGGAGCAAGTGTTCCCGGCCTATGAGGATGTCTGGTACTACCTTTGGCGCGAGCGTCGCCTGCCGGTGAATGTCGATCCCTTGCAATCCAAGCTCGATGACCCGCTGGAGCGCGAACGGCTGCGGCGGGTGTTCGATCAGGGATTGCAACAGGTGGTGGGGCATGTGCTGCCGTTGCGCCGCGCTGCAGCCGGTTGGGAGTCGGGCGCGTGGTTCCTGCGCGCCGAGCGCTGCTACCTTATGCCCGGCGATTCGCCCATGGGCCTGCGCCTGCCGCTGGACTCGCAACCCTGGGTGGCGGCCACCGATTACCCGTGGATCCATGCTGTCGATCCTTCGCTGCCGCGCGCGCCTTTGCCCTCGGCGGTCAGCATTCGGAATCTGCCCGACGCGACAGCCAGCGCCGCTACAACGGTCAGCGCTGCTGCGACGGTCAAACCACAACCGCAGCAATCGGCGCAAGGCATTGTGCGCAGTGCGCTGTGTGCCGAACCCCGCGATGGTGCCTTGCGCCTGTTCATGCCGCCGCTGGCGGCACTGGAAGACTATCTGGCCCTGATTGCGGTGATCGAGCAGACCGCTGCAGCCTTGAACATGCCGGTGGTGATCGAGGGCTATGAACCGCCGCGCGACCCGCGCTTGCAAGTGCTGCGTATCACCCCCGATCCGGGGGTGCTGGAGGTCAATGTGCAGCCGGCCGGCAGCTGGCGCGAACTGGTGGCCAATACCGAGTTCCTCTATCAGGCGGCACATGAATCCCGCCTGAGCAGTGAGAAATTCATGCTCGATGGCCGGCATGCCGGAACGGGCGGCGGCAATCATGTGGTGATGGGTGGCGCGACCACCGCCGACTCGCCGTTTCTGCGTCGCCCGGACGTGCTGGCCAGCATGCTGGCTTACTGGATTCATCATCCCTCGTTGTCTTATCTGTTCTCCGGGCTGTTCATCGGGCCGACCAGTCAGGCGCCGCGGGTGGATGAGGCGCGCAACGATGCTGTACGCGAGCTTGAGATTGCACTGGCGCAGATCGCGCGCTTGCGCACGCAGGGTGGGGGTTGTGCGCCTTGGCTGGTGGATCGCATCCTGCGTAATCTGCTGACCGATGCCACCGGCAATACCCATCGCGCCGAGTTCTGCATCGACAAGCTTTACTCGCCGGATTCCGCCACTGGACGTCTTGGGCTGCTGGAGTTGCGCGGCTTCGAGATGCCGCCGCATGCGCGCATGTCGCTGACCCAGCAGCTATTGCTACGGGCTTTGCTGATGCGCTTCTGGCGCACGCCGTATCAGCCGCGCCGCCTCAAGCGCTGGGGGGCCGAACTGCATGATCGCTTCATGCTGCCGCATTTTGTCTGGCAGGATTTCCTCGATGTCCTGGGGGAAATGGCAGATAGTAGCTATGTTATTGATTCTAAATGGTTTTTTTCTCAGTTTGAGTTTCGCTTTCCGGTTCTTGGCAGCTTCGCCGCAGCGGGTGTCGAGGTGCAGTTGCGATCGGCATTGGAGCCCTGGCATGTGCTGGGCGAGGAGGCCGGCGGTGCTGGCACGGTGCGCTATGTCGATTCCTCGGTCGAGCGTTTGCAGCTGCGGGTACGCGGGCTGATCGGCGATCGGCATTTCATCAGTTGCAATGGCCAGGCCGTTCCACTGACGCCGACCGGCAACGCCGGCGAATATGTGGCCGGTGTGCGCTATCGCGCCTGGCCTCCAGCCGCCGGCCTGCATCCAACGGTCGGTGTGCATGCGCCGCTGGTGTTCGATCTGGTGGACGGCTGGATGCAGCGCAGCCTGGGTGGTTGCGCGCTGCAGGTGGCGCATCCGGGCGGACGCAGCTTCGAGACCTTCCCGGTCAATGCCTATGAGGCCGAAGGTCGCCGGTTGGCGCGTTTCTCGCGGTTGCGTGCCACGCCGGGTGTGATCGCACCGCCGTCGCCGCTGTCGCAGTCCGATCCCGATCATCCGTTCACGCTCGACCTGCGGCGTGTGTCATGCTGATTTTGCTTGGCCAGGGACGATATTCAGTGCTGATGCCGAGTGTTAAGGTGCGCAGCTGTTGCTGACAGGATTCTCGCCCGCATGACCAAGGAATTGCTTGCTGCCTCGTTAGGCGCCGATGCTTCGTTCAATGCGTCGGCGGAGGCCTTCTATGACGAAATGCTGGGTGCCGATGGTCAACCACGCGCGCACTGGCGCGCCCTGCATGATCATCTGGGCGCGACCAGTGATGTGCAGATGCGCGAGCGTCTGGAGTCGGTGCAGCGCCAGGTGCGCGAAAACGGTGTTACCTACAACGTTTATGCCGATGCGCGCGGCAACGACCGGCCGTGGGATCTGGATGTGCTGCCGTTGGTGTTGTCGCATCAGGAATGGCAGGGCATCGAGCGCGCCATCATTCAGCGCGCCACTTTGTTGGATGCGGTGTTGCAGGATGTCTACGGTCCGCAGCAGCTACTCAAGAACGGCCTGATGCCAGCGGCGCTGGTGCATGGTCATGCTGGCTATCTGCGTCCGGCTCGTCGGCGTGCGCCAGGTTCGCAGAATGGCCAGGCCACTGGGACGGATCAGAGCGGCCGCAGGCTACTGCATTTGTATGCCGCCGATCTGGCACGTTCGCCCGACGGCCAGTGGTGGGTGGT
>CAIPUP010000215.1 GCA_903868285.1 uncultured beta proteobacterium | reverse complement strand
CCCCCCAGTCCGGTGGTTGCTGCAGCCGCATCGGCGCCGGTTGCCGAAGCCGTCACAGGCGCAGCTCCCGGTAGCCTGCCGCATGCCAGTCCTTCGGTTCGCAAGTTCGCACGCGAGCTTGGCGTTGATCTGCGCCAACTCCAGGGCAGTGGGCCCAAGGGCCGGATTCAGCAAAGTGATGTGCAGGCCTATGTCAAAGCTGTGATCGCGCAGGGCGGCACTGCGACGGCTGCAGTGGGCGCTGGCGCTGGTGGCAGTTTGAATTTGCTGCCCTGGCCCAAGGTGGACTTCGCCAAGTTCGGACCGATCGAATCCAAGCCTTTGTCGCGGATCAAAAAGCTCTCCGGTGCCAACCTGGCGCGCAACTGGGTGGTGATACCGCATGTCACCAACAATGACGAGGCGGATATCACCGATCTCGAGGCGTTCCGGGTGGCGCTGAATCAGGAGCAGGCCAAGTCGGGTCTGAAGATCACCATGCTGGCGTTCCTGATCAAGGCCTGTGTTGCAGCGCTGAAAAAATATCCCGAGATGAACAGCTCGCTCGAGGGTGACAACCTGGTGCTCAAGCAGTACTGGCATATTGGCTTTGCGGCGGATACGCCCAATGGCCTGGTCGTGCCGGTAATCCGTGATGCCGATCGCAAGGGCGTTTTGGAACTGGCACGCGAAACCGGCGCGCTGGCGGCCAAGGCGCGCGAAGGCAAGCTGTCGCCGGCAGAAATGCAGGGCGGCACCTTCAGCATCTCCAGCCTGGGTGGTATTGGTGGCACCAGTTTCACGCCCATCATCAACGCGCCCGAGGTGGCGATCCTCGGTGTGTCGCGCTCGGCCATGAAGCCGGTATGGAACGAAGACACGCAGAGTTTTGAGCCGCGCCTGATGCTGCCGCTGTCGCTGTCCTACGACCATAGGGTCATCGATGGTGCGGCCGGTGCGCGGTTCAATGCTTACTTGGCGCAGGTGCTGGCAGACTTCCGCCGCGTGCTGTTGTAGTGCCGCGTTGTGCGAGAACGTGCGGTGCTGGCAACCTAATGAACGTCATGAAACGGTGAGTGGGGCAAGGTTATGAGCCTGATGGAAATCAAGATTCCCGACATCGGGGATTTCAAAAGCGTTGATGTGACCGAGATTCTGGTTAAGCCAGGCGATCGGGTGGAGAAGGAAAGTTCACTCATCACGGTCGAGTCGGACAAGTCCAGCATGGAGATTCCCTCACCCGTGGCGGGGGTGGTGCAGGGACTGCGGGTTCGTATCGGCGATAAGGTGTCCGAGGGCACGGTGATTGTGGTGGTGGAGGCGAGCGATGCGCTAGCGACGCCGCCGGCGCCCGCTGCAGCCGCTGCGGCCGCCTCACCCGCTGCGCCAAGCGTCACAGCGGCAGCCCCCGTTACCGCGGCCCCTGCCGCCGCTGCAGCTTCAGCATCAACGCTGGCCCCGGCAGCTTCCTACGATTGCGACTTGCTGGTGCTGGGTGCCGGCCCGGGTGGGTATTCAGCCGCATTTCGCGCTGCCGATCTTGGCCAGAAGGTCATCCTGGTCGAGCGCTATCCCACCTTGGGTGGGGTCTGCCTGAATGTCGGTTGCATCCCGTCCAAGGCCTTGCTGCATGCTGCGAAAGTGGTGGATGACGCCGCGTCGATGGCCGAGCATGGCATCAGTTTCGGTGCGCCCAAGATCGACATGGACAAATTGCGTGACTGGAAATCCAAGGTGGTGGGCAAGCTCACCACCGGTCTGGCCGGTATGGCCAAGGCACGTAAGGTCAGTGTGCTGCAGGGTGCTGGACAATTCTCTGATCCTCACAGCATCGAACTGCAGCAGGCCGACGGCAAGCGCAGCATCAGCTTTGCCAGCGCCATTATCGCGGTGGGTTCGCAGGCTTCGAAAGTGCCCGGCTTTCCGGAAGACCCGCGCATCATGGATTCCACTGGCGCACTGGAGCTGCGGCAGCGACCCAAGCGCATGCTGGTGATCGGTGGCGGCATCATTGGCCTGGAGATGGGCACGGTGTATTCCACGCTCGGCGCGCGTCTGGATGTGGTCGAGATGGCCGATGGCCTGATGATGGGAGCCGACCGCGATCTGGTTGCGGTGTGGCAGAAATTCAATGCTGCTCGCCTCAATCGTGTGATGCTCAAGACCCGTACGTCAAAAATCGAGGCACAAAAGGAAGGCATCAAGGTCTGGTTCGAGGGTGAGCAGGCGCCGAAAGAGCCGCAGATGTATGACCTGGTGTTGGTGTCGGTCGGTCGAGCACCGAATGGTGGTCGCATTCAAGCCGAAGCAGCCGGTGTGACAGTGACCGAACGCGGTTTCATTCCTGTCGATAGCCAGATGCGTACCAACGTGCCGAACATCTTTGCCATTGGCGATGTCGTGGGTCAGCCGATGCTGGCGCACAAGGCGGTGCATGAAGGCCATGTCGCCGCTGAAGCCGCAACCGGTTTGAAATCACACTTCGATGCGCGCGTGATCCCTTCGGTGGCGTATGTAGATCCGGAGATCGCCTGGGTCGGTGTCAGCGAAGAAGAGGCTAAAAAACAGGGATTGCGCTACAGCGTTGGCAAGTTCCCCTGGGCTGCCTCCGGTCGAGCTATTGCCAATGGCCGTGATGAAGGCTTCACCAAGTTGTTGTTCGATGAGCAGAGTCATCGCATCATCGGTGGCGGCATTGTCGGCACCGGTGCTGGCGATCTCATCAGCGAAGTGGCATTGGCCATCGAGATGGGTGCTGATGCCCTGGACATCGGCAAGACCATACATCCGCATCCGACGCTGGGTGAATCCATCGGTATGGCAGCCGAGGTGTGGGAAGGCGTCTGCACCGATTTGCCGCCAATGAAAAAGCGCTGAACCAAGGCTCTGGCAGGTCAAGCCCGCTCCAATCAAGTTTTCGGGATACGCATGAACGAGCAGGACGCACGCAAGCAGGCTGTTGCCAAAGCCGCATTGGCCTATGTCGAGGACGACAGCATCGTCGGCGTTGGCACGGGCTCCACCGCTGATTTTTTCATCGATGCCCTGGCTGGCATCAAGGGGCGCATCGCCGGTGCGGTGGCCAGTTCGGAAAAGACCGCAGCCCGCTTGCAGCAGCACGGCATCCGGGTGGTGGAGCTCAATAGCGTGAGTGAGCTGACCGTCTATGTCGATGGCGCCGACGAGATCACCGAGCATATGGCGATGATCAAGGGTGGCGGCGGTGCGCTGACACGCGAGAAGATCGTCGCGGCCGTGGCGCAACGCTTTGTCTGTATCGCCGATGCATCCAAGCTGGTGCCGGTGCTGGGTAA
Source organism: uncultured beta proteobacterium (assembly GCA_903868285.1). Classification (GTDB taxonomy): domain Bacteria; phylum Pseudomonadota; class Gammaproteobacteria; order Burkholderiales; family SG8-39; genus CAIPUP01. Next base: position 7,979 of record CAIPUP010000215.1, on the reverse strand, counting down.
ATTTCCGCTACCCGTAGAAGTAATTCCGATGGCGCAGTCTTATGTCGGACGGCAGATGGTCAAGCTCGGTGGCATGCCGCGATTGCGCCAGGGCTTCAGCACCGACAACGGCAATCTGATCATCGATGTGCATGGGCTCTCGATTGTTGATCCGGTTGCGCTGGAATCGCGCATCAACAATATTGCCGGTGTGGTGACGGTAGGTCTGTTTGCCCAGCGTCCGGCAGATGTGTTGCTGCTGGGCGGGGCCGAGGGTGTACGTACCCTGCGCCGGGCGTGACTGCTTGGGCCCCGGCGCCTGAGCCGGGGCTTCGGGTCTGGCTCAGGCTGCTGGCGGTACGTAACCCTGGGCAGCGTCAGCGCCACCGGCGAAGAAGTGTTTTTCCATTTGTTCGGCCAAATATTTGCGCGCCTTGGCATCGGCCAGGCTGAGCCGATTCTCGTTGATCAGCATGGTTTGATGCTTGATCCACTGCTGCCAGGCTTCCTTGGAAACATTTTCGTAAATACGCTTGCCGAGCTCGCCGGGATAGGGTGGAAAGTCCAGCCCTTCGGCTTCATTGCCAAGCTTGATGCAGTTCACCATACGTGCCATTGGGGGTAATCCTTTACGGGTGATGCCTGGGTTGTTGCTGCAAATTGATGCTGGGAAAAGGACTTTCGATTCTACCGTGCGCTGCCGATGGGCTTACTCAAGACCTTGGAGCGACGTTGCCAGTTGTAGAGCGAGCGTTTGGATGAAGGTAGCGAGGACACATCACCCAGGGTGAAGCCGCGCTCGACGAACCAGTAGGCGGTAAGTGTGGTGAGAACGAACAGGCGCTTGAAGCCCTGCTTGCGGGCGCTGGTCTCGGCGTACTGCAGCAGTTTTTCGCCATAGCCCATGCGGCGCAATTCCGGGCGTACCGCCAGAGCCGCCAGTTCCGCCGATTTGCCCTCGGGGAAAGGGTAAAGCGCGGCACAACCGACGATGACGCGATCGTGTTCCACCACGAAAAACCGCTGAATCTCCCGTTCGAGCAATTCACGTCCGCGATAGACCAGGGTGCCATCTTCTTCCAACGGTTCGATCAGGGCGAGAATGCCACCCACGTCGTCGATGGTGGCCTGACGCATGCGCTCGAGTTTGTCGGCCGTCAGCATGCTGCCCGAGCCACCACGGGTGAACAGCTCTAGCAGCAGGCTGCCATCGACCTTGTGCGACACCAGGTGTCCACGTGGTACGCCGCCACGCACTGCCTCGATGGCATGCGCCAAATAAAGCCGGGTGTCGGCAGTCAGGCGTGTGCCCTTGGCCAGGATGCGATCCGCCTCGGCGGCGCTCAATTCGGCCATCAGCTTGCCGCGATTGTCGACCACCGGTTCGTCGGTCAGGAACACCAGCTTCTCGGCTTCCAGCGCACGCGCGGTAGCAACCGCCACATCTTCCATCGACAGATTGAAAATCTCGCCAGTGGGTGAATAGCCGATGTTGGACACCATGACGATGTTGCCAGTGGCCAGACAGCCTTCGATGGCCGCCACATCCACCTTGCGCACCATGCCGGTGTATTGGTAGTCCACGCCATCGCGCACACCATGCGGCTGTGCGGTGATGAAATTACCCGATACGGTATTGATGACAGCGCCGGCCATGGGCGAGTTGGGCAAGCCCTGCGACAGCAGCGCATCGATCTCCACCCGCAGCACGCCAACCGCTTCCTTGACGCACTCCAGTGCTACCCCGTCGGTGATGCGCAGGCCGTTGTGATACTTCGAGCGCACCCGGCGCTGCTTCATCTGTGCTTCGATCTGCGGCCGCGAGCCATGGATCAGCACCAGCCGGATGCCGGCTGCCTGCAGCAAGTTGATGTCTTGCGCCAGCACCGCGAACTTACCGTCGGCCACCACCTCGCCACCGAAGGCAATGACAAAGGTCTTGCCGCGAAAGCTGTGGATGTAGGGCGCAACCGATCGGAACCAGGCGACAAAGCGTGACGGCGAAGGATGGAGCGAAGTGGACATGGCGCTGGCAGTTCCTGGTTCCTTTGGACTACGGGCGGCCTTCAGGCCGGCAGTGGCATGGTGCTGTGGCGATGGGTGCTGCTGTCAAAAGTCAATTTTATCCAGTCAAGTCAGGCAGATACAGCGATTTCTCGGTGTTTCAGCAGTCGCCGTACAGCGCCTGCAGCGCGGCAATCACAGCCAGTGGCGCGGTTTCGGTACGCAGCACACGCGGCCCGATACGCAGTGGTTCAAAGCCGTACTGCAGGGCCAGTGCCAGTTCGCGCTCGCTGTAGCCACCTTCCGGCCCGATCAACAAGCTGGCTTGCTGCTGCAGTTGAAGATCGCGTAGTCGCGGCGCATCGGGGCCAGCCTGCAGCGCCAGCATCAGACGTGGTGAGGGCGGCGAGTTCGCTAGAAACGCCGTCAGTGTGGAGACCGCCTGCAGCTGAGGCAGGCGGTTGCGCCCGCATTGCTCGCAGGCCGAGGCCAGGATGCCTTGCCAGTGCTGCATCCGCTTCAGGGCGCGTTCGTCCGACAGCCGCACAACGCTACGTTCGGCTGCGATCGGCACGATGCGCGCGACGCCCAGCTCGGTGGCTTTTTGCAGCGCGAAGTCCATGCGATCCCCCGCTGATATGCCCAGCGCCAGCGTAATGGCCAACGGTGATTCACGCTCGATTGCCAGCCATGCCCCCAGCTGCACCGTCTGCTTGCCGCGCTCGGCATTGACCAAGTTCGCCGGATATTCCCCGCCTTCACCATTGAACAGGCAGAGCGCGTCGCCCTGACCCAGTCGCAGCGCCTGGACATGTCGTGCCTGGGCTGCGGGCAAGTCAATCAGGGCGCCGGGGCTGAGTGCCTGCGGCAGATACAGCCGTGGCGCGGACACGGGCGCCTCGGGCGGGGGGGTGTCGTCGGTTGAGGGCGGAGAAGACGGCATTCCCAGTGACGATGCTGTGTGGCTGGACATGCCCGGATTCTAGCCCCGGGCCCGGGGATGGTGCGCCGCAAGATGCGCCAAATACTTGTTTATTCGATGTTTTTTTCTGGTGCCCCGCACAAACCCGGCGACAGCGCGGGGCCTGACTGCTACAATCGCCGGTTTCCCGGAAGCAGGCTGGCAGACGTGCGTGATGCATGTCCAGACTTTGGCCGACGCCGGGCTCCGGACTCCCCCCAAGCCACTCTGAAAGGGTCGATGCGGCAGCGCAGCGACAGCCTCAATCCGTGACCACTCCCGCCCGTTCCCGCGCCGTTCGTAACGTCGCCATCATCGCCCACGTCGACCACGGCAAGACCACCATGGTCGACAAATTGCTGCACCAGGCCGGCACCTTTGCCTCGCATCAGCAGATCGCCGAGCGCGTCATGGATTCCAACGATCTGGAACGCGAGCGCGGCATCACCATTCTGGCCAAGAACACTGCTGTGCAATACGAGGGTGTGCACATCAACATTGTCGATACCCCCGGCCATGCCGACTTCGGTGGTGAGGTGGAGCGTTCGCTGTCGATGGTCGATGGCGTGCTGCTGCTGGTGGATGCGGTCGAGGGCCCGATGCCGCAAACACGCTTTGTCACGCGCAAGGCGCTGGCCCAGGGCCTGTTGCCGATCGTGGTGGTGAACAAGGTCGATCGTCCCGGTGCACGGCCGGACTGGGTGGTCAATGCCACCTTCGACCTGTTCGATCAGCTCGGTGCGACGGAAGAACAACTGGATTTTCCGGTCGTGTATGCCTCGGCATTGCTGGGCTGGGCCAGCCTGGACGCTAACGTCACCGGTACCGACATGCGGCCGCTGTTCCGGACCATTCTCGAGCGCGTGTCGCCGCCAGCCGGTGATCCGGATGCACCGCTGCAATTGCAGATCAGCAACCTCGATTACTCCAGCTATGTCGGGCGCATCGGTATTGGTCGTATCACCAACGGCCGGCTGCGTCCGGGTGATGAAATCATGGCCATGTCGGGTGAGCAGTCGCTCGGGCGTGCCAAGGTCAATCAGGTCATGGGCTTTCGTGGCCTGGACCGGGTTCTGCTGGAGCAGGCCGAGGCCGGCGACATCGTCCTGGTGAGCGGCGTGGATGCCGTCGGGATCGGCGTCACGCTGACCGACAAGGACAAGCCGATGCCCTTGCCGATGCTGACTGTGGATGAGCCGACGCTGACCATGAATTTTCAGGTCAACAGTTCGCCGCTGGCTGGTCAGGAAGGCAAGTTCGTCACCAGTCGCCAGATCCGCGAGCGTCTGGACCGCGAACTGCAGGCCAATGTGGCCTTGCGCGTGGAAGAAACCGCCGATACCGATGTATTCATGGTGTCCGGTCGTGGCGAATTGCATCTGACCATCTTGTTGGAGAACATGCGGCGTGAGGGTTATGAATTGGCCGTGGGCCGGCCGCGCGTGGTGGTGCGCAATATCGATGGCGTGAAGAGCGAGCCGTTCGAGATGCTGACGGTCGATGTGGAAGATGCCAACCAGGGTGCGGTGATGGAGGCCCTGGGTCTGCGTCGTGGTGATCTGATCGATATGCAGCCCGATGGGCGTGGCCGTGTGCGTCTGGATTACCGTATTCCGGCGCGCGGCCTGATCGGCTTTCAGAATGAATTCCTCAACCTCACCCGTGGCAACGGCATCATGAGCCATGTGTTCGATGCCTATGGTCCAATCAAGCCAGAGATTTCGTCGCGCAAGAACGGTGTGCTGATCTCCGGTGACGATGGCGCGGCGGTGGCGTATGCGTTGTGGAAACTGCAGGAGCGCGGCCGCATGTTCGTCTCCCCGGGTGACAAGGTGTACGAGGGCATGGTGATCGGCATCCACAGTCGTGACAACGATCTGGTGGTCAATCCGGTGAAAGAAAAGCAGCTCACCAATGTGCGTTCCTCGGGCAAGGATGAAGCCATCAACCTGGTGCCGCCGATTCGTCAGACGCTGGAGCTGGCGATTGAATTCATCGCCGATGACGAACTGGTGGAAATCACGCCCAAGTCGGTGCGCATTCGCAAGCGTTACTTGAGCGACAGCGATCGTCGTCGTGCCTCGCGTTCCGGCGCCGACGCGCAGAACGCCGGCTAGAGCCGAATTTGCCGGCAGTCCGTATTGGCGTACCCATGGGTGGCGTAGCCATGGGAGATGCGCCTATGCGTGATGCGCCCCATGGCGGCCCTCGCATCGTGGTGCGCCGCTCCGGACTGCATGGCAAAGGTGTGTTTGCCCGGCGAGCGATCCGCCGTGGCGAGACCATCATCGAATACAAGGGTGAGCGCGTCGACGAGGCGGAAATCGCCCGGCGCTACCCCGAGAACCGCAATGGTCTGAATCACACCTTTGTGTTTGGTTTGAGCGAGGACCTCAACATCGATGGCGGAGTGCAGGGCAATAGCGCGCGTTTCATCAATCACGCCTGCGAACCCAACTGCGATACCTTCGAGCACAAGCTGCGCGTCTATGTGCGTGCGGCGCGTGACATCGTTGCTGGCGAGGAGTTGTTCTTTGATTACGCCATCCAGGCCGGTGAGCCACTGACGCGTCAGCTCAAGGCTTGCTGGCCTTGCTGGTGTGGCAGTCAGCATTGTCGCGGCACGGTGCTGTTGCCATCGCCGCGTCGTCGCGCCAGGCGCACGCCTTAGTCAGCACGTCCTCGGGCAAGACTCAGCGCGAGCAGGCCCAGGCCTGTATCTGGCAGTCGCTGCCGCAGAGGCGTTTGACCTTGGTCTGGGCTTCCTCGCGTGTAGCGCCATGCGCTGTGACAGGCGCCATCGGTGGTTCGTGTGTCGACGCTGATTTTTTCGGCGCTTTCGCGGCCAGCGCACCACAGTTATTGCGCAGATCGATCACCACTTCGCATTGTTCACCACATTGCATCAACGCCTGGGCGCGTGCTTCGCGTGTACTACGGTGATCGTAGGCATAGCCCACACGGCCGCTGTCGCGATCGTAGGCAATGGCGCCATGGCGCAGATTGCGTGAATAGCGATGACTGCCGTTGCGATCTTCGGCTTGCGCACTTGGCATTGCCGCTGTCACCAGGAACAGCAATGCGGCGAGTAATCGTGGCGAGTACTGCAGCAGATACTGCAGCAGATACCGCAGCAGACACCGCAGCAGATACAGCAATCGATACCGCGGCCGGTGCAACGCCATGATGTGCGCCTTATGACAGTTGGTGTGTGGGATTGCACTACCGGTTTATTCTGCACAAGCCCGTCAGAAATTTCACTGCCTTGCCACAAAAATTTATAAGTTCTTGTTTTTAAACAAGAAATTGTATTTATTTGGAGATCGGCTTATGGCCGCTGATATACTCCGCCGCCTTGGCGCGTAGCTGCATTTCCGCTGCAACATCACATCCACCACGGGGCGGCGCCACCTCATCGCAAGCAAGGGAAGGAAGCCAGCATGAAGCTTTGTCGTTATGGCAAGAACGGTTACGAGAAACCGGGAATGATCGATGCGCAGGGACAACTGCGCGACCTGTCTGGTGTGATCAGCAACATCGACCAGGAAACCATTTCCCCCAAGGGGCTGGCCAAGCTGCGCAAGATCCGTCCCGAGTCACTGCCGCTGGTGCGTGGTACGCCGCGCTTTGGTGTGCCCTACACCGGCATCAGCAAGTTCGTGGCCATCGGCCTGAACTACCGTCTGCATGCGCAGGAGTCCGGTCTGCCGATTCCGCTCGAGCCGGTGATCTTCAACAAATGGACCACCTCCATCTCCGGTCCGAACGATGACATCCTGCCGCCCAAGGGTTGCACCAAGCTCGACTATGAACTCGAACTGGGCATCGTCATTGGCAGCACGGCGCAGAACGTGTCCGAGGACAAGGCGCTGGAGCATGTTGCTGGCTATGCCATCGTCAATGATGTCTCGGAGCGCGCCTTCCAGCTGCAGTCCACGCAGTGGGACAAGGGCAAGGGCTGCGACACCTTCGGGCCGATCGGTCCGTGGCTGGTGACGACCGACGAGATCAAGGACCCGCAGACCCTCGACATGTGGCTGGATGTCAACGGCGAGCGTCGTCAGGCCTCCAACACCCGCGACATGATTTTCACTTGTGCCCACATCGTGTCGTACTGCAGCCGCTTCATGACCCTGCTGCCGGGCGACATCATTACCACCGGCACGCCCTCGGGTGTGGCGCTGGGCATCAAGGATCGCAATGCCTTCCTCAAGCCCGGCGATGTGGTGACCCTGCACATCAAGGGCCTGGGCGAGCAGCGTCAGCTGGTGTTGCCGCTGCAGCGCTGAGCGAGCGCCGGTCTTGCGGCAAATCGCTTTCAACCTGTGTGATCAAGAAGCCCGGCGCAAGCCGGGTTTTTTGTTGCCATGCGCATAGCGGTTCTCGGCGCTGGTGTCGTCGGCGTGACCACCGCCTGGTACTTGCGCCAGGCCGGACATGAGGTCGAGCTCATCGATCGTCAGCCGGCGGTGGCGCAGGAAACCAGCTTTGCCAACGGCGGCCAGATCTCGGTCAGCCATAGCGAGCCCTGGGCCAATCCCGGGGCGCCGGCATTGGCGCTGCGCTGGCTCGGACGTGAAGATGCGCCGCTGTTGTTCCGTCTGCGTGCCGATCCGGCGCAATGGCTGTGGGGGCTGCGCTTTCTGTACCAATGTCTGCCCTGGCGCAGTCGTGCCAATACCGCCCAGGCCTTCCGGCTGGCGCTGTATTCGCGTCAGCAATTACAGCAACTGCGTGCCAGTGCCGGGCTTGAATACGACCACAGTACGCGTGGCATTCTTTATCTCTATGCCGATGCCGCCGGCATGGCACATGGCCAGTCGCGTGCGCAATGGTTGCAGCAGCAAGGCTTTGCCGCGCAGGTACTCACGCCAGAGCAATGTCAGGTGCTCGAGCCGGCCCTTATGGCTGGACCGGGCGCCAGTCCGGTGGTGCGCTGGCTGGGTGGTATTCATGCGCCCTCGGACGAAGGCGGGGACGCCTGCAAGTTCACCACTGCCTTGGCGGCGCGTGCTGTTGCCGATGGTGTGCGGCT
>CAIPUP010000214.1 GCA_903868285.1 uncultured beta proteobacterium | reverse complement strand
CTCCACCTGACCGGTTTCGGTATCCACCTGCACCTGCACGAAATGCGCGCCAAAGGAATAGGACTTGGTCGGCGTGTAGGTACCGGTTGCCACCAGATGCGCTGCCGGTATGCCACGCGCCGCCGCCACCGCCTCGCGCACCGTGATCTGTTTGGCCGGCACGCCCCGTACCGCAATCACGCCCAGACGGGCTTCAAGATCCTCTACCGCCACCTCCAGCCGTTCCGCGGCACGCTCGAGCACCTGTTGCTTGACCTGACTGGCCGCCATTTGCGCCGCCCGCCCCACCATGTAGGTGGTGTGGCTGGCAAAGGCACCGATGTCCCACGGCACGATATCGGTGTCGCCATGCACCACGCTGACATCCTCGAAGCGCACACCCAGTTCTTCGGCCACGATCTGCGCCAGTGCGGTATGCGCGCCGGTGCCAAGACCGGCAGCACCGGTCATCAGCGTCACCGTGCCGTCTTCATTCATGTTGACGATGGCATTGCCGCGTTCCTTGATGCCGGGATAGGCGCTGGAGCCGTGCATCTCGCAACCCATGCCCCAGCCGGTACGCAGCGCGCCAGATTGGCGCTTTGCCGACGGTGCAGTCGCCGCAGGCAGGCCGCCTGGGGTGGCCGGGGTACCACCCGGGGTGGCATTGCGCACGGTGGCCCAGTTGGTTTCCTGCAAGCCGCGCCGAATGCAATCCTCCAGACCATGACCGACGATGGCGTGGTCTGAAGGTGCCATATCACCCGCACGCACCGCGTTGAGCAACTTCAGCTGTGCCGGGTCCATGCCCAGACGCTCGGCGGCTTCATCCATCTGGATGTCCAGCGCGTAATAGGTCTGCACCACGCCATAGCCGCGAAACGCGCCGGCAATCGGCGTGTTGGTGTAGACACAGCGCCCTTCCAGATGCACGTTATCGCAGCGATAGAGCGAGGTCAGCGCAGAGGTGCCGACATGGGTCACACCCGGGCCGTGCGAGCCATAAGCACCGGAGTTGAACACGATGCGTGCCTCGCGTGCGCAGATGGTGCCGTCCTTGCGAAAGCCCTGGCGCAACCAGACCTTGCCCGGATGTCGCGAGCGCCCGCCGAGGAAGGTTTCCTTGCGCGAAAACTCCATGCGTACCGGCTTGCCGGTCTGTCGCGCCAGCAGTGCACAAAGGAACTCGGACTGAAACAGATCCTGCTTGGCACCGAAACCACCGCCCATGTGATCGACAATCACCCGCACCTTGTGCAGCGGCAAACCCAGCACCTCGGCCAGCGTGCCACGCACCATGAAGGCGGTCTGAGTCGAGATCCACACCGTCAGCTTGCCCTCACCGTCACCGCTGCTGTCCCATTTGCAGGTGCAGATATTCGGTTCCATATAGGCCGGGGTCGGCCGCCCCATGCTGTATTCGCCCTCGACGATCACCTCTGCTTCGGCAAAACCGCGCTGAATGTCACCCCGGGCATACACCGCCGGCGGTATCACCAGATTGCCACCCGGACTCACCGCATGGATCTGCGGCGCATCCGGCTTCATGGCGTCTTCGATGGTGAACACTGCCGGCAGCGGCTGGTAGGTAACCTCGATCAGATCGATAGCCTGCTGCGCGATCTCCTCGCTCACCGCTGCCACTGCAGCCACGCCCTCGCCCCAGTAGCGCACCGTGTCATCGAGAATGTATTGGTCGCGCGTCACCGACGCCGAACGCGGATGCGGCGAGCCGTAGTGCAGCACCCGCGGTACATCCTTATGCGTCAGTACCGCCTTGACCCCGGGCAGGGCCAGCGCCTTGCTGACATCAATGCCGAGAATGCGGGCATGCGCGATGTCCGCGCGCTTGAGACACGCATGCAGCATGCCGGGCAGGGCCAGGTCGCCGGCATACATCGCCTGTCCGGTGACCTTGCCGACCACATCGGCACGCTTGACGCTGTTGCCGATGACGGCAAAGTCTTGTTGCGCTGGCGACGTCGGGGCGCTCATGCCGCCTCCCCGCGCAGCTGGCGCGCCGCAGCGCTGACTGCATCAATGATCTTGGTATAGCCGGTGCAGCGGCAAATGTTGCCGGCCAGTCCGAAGCGGATTTCCTGTTCGCTCGGCGCAGGGTTCTCATCCAGCAAAGCCTTGGCCATCATCAGGATGCCCGGCGTGCAAAAGCCGCACTGCGCCGCGCCGTGCTGCATGAAGCTGTGCTGCAATGGGTGCAGGGTGTCGGGCGAGGGCTGCAGGCCTTCGATGGTCTGGATCACGCTGCCCTGCGCCTCGACGCCCAGCACCAGGCAGGCATTGACCGGCACGCCATCCATGATCACGGTGCAGGCACCGCAATCGCCGACATCGCAGCCTTTCTTGGTGCCGGTGAGACCGGCTTCATTGCGCAGCACATCCAGCAGACTGCGCCAGGGATCGAGCAGCAACTGACGCGGCTCGCCATTGATGGTCATGGCCACGGCCATGGTTTGCGTGAGACTCGGCGTGAGACTCGGCGACGGATTCGGCGACGGATTCATCATGATCCTTCCTGCATGTTCTGATTGGCGGGCGGCGTGACTGGCAGCGTATGCCCGGCATGGGCCAGTGCCTGCACCAGGGCGCGCTGTACCAGCACCCCCACCATGTCGCGGCGGTAGTCGGCACTGGCGCGCACATTGCTGATCGGCGTGCATTCCTGCATCGCCATCGCGCCGGCCTCGGCCAGCAACGCCGGGGTGATGCCGCGGCCACGCAGCAAGGCCTCGGCGCGTGGGGCATGCACGGCAGTCGGCGCCACTGCGCCCAGCACGATGGCAATCTCACTCAGCACACCCTGCCGCAGTTGCAAGCTCACCGCCACGCCGACGGTGGCCAGCTCCATGGCCTTGCGTCGACCGTGCTTGATGTAGGACTTGCCACTGCCAGCCTGCGGCGCTGGCAACTGGATGCCGGTGACGATCTCCCCGGGTTGCAAGGCGGTGCGGCCCGGCCCGGTAAAAAACTCGCCCAGGGCCAGCTCGCGCGGCCCCGCCGCGCCATGCAGATGAATGCGCGCCGCGTCCGCCAGCAGCGGCGGCAGGCTGTCGGCCGAGGGCGAAGCGCGGCAAACGTTGCCCACGATGGTGGCGCGATTGCGCACCTGGATCGAGCCCAGTTCGCGCGCCGCCTGCGCCAGACCCGGATAGTGCTGCTGCACCAGCGGGCTCAGTTCGATGCTGCGGGCGGTCGCCATCGCGCCGATGAACAAGCCTTGGACGGGATCGAACTCCAACCCACGAAGTTCAGGTAAGTTCTTGATATTAATGACTATTTCTGGGGATCGCAGTTGCTCTTTGATCTCCACCAGCAAGTCGGTACCACCGGCCAGCAGACTGGCCTGACCGGCGTGCTGCAACAGCAGCGCCGACGCCTCGGCCAGCGTGGCCGGTTCAACATAGCGAAAGGGTTTCATGGTCCTGCAACAGAGATGAACTGCATGGTTCGACACGGTCGGTGCGCCGCACTGGCCCGCTACGCCATGGACATCGCGCAAAGTGAACGATCCAGGGGCGGGGGCGTGACCCGGGTTCAACACCCAGGCGCAAAACGATGAGCCGTCGAAACAGGTCGAGACTAGCCGCGCCCCGTAGTGCTGTCAATCTCGGGCAGCTCGGATACCGCAGCAAAGCGAGTCGAACAGCGCTGGCCGAGCGGGCAAAAGCCTGCGCTATAGTTGCCCGTCCGATTCCAGTCTGCGATTGCGTTCAGACGGATTGAAATCGCTCACAAGCCCTCATCCACCCAAGCCTTATCCATCCGGAGGACCACACCGTGCCACACCCTGTTTCCCGCCGCTACGCCGGCAGCCTTGGCGGCCTGCTGGCCGCGCTCGCCTTTGCGCTGACATCGCTTGCCTCACCGCTTGCCTCGGCGCAGGACAAAGTCACCTTTCTCACCAGCTGGTTCGCCCAGGCCGAGCATGGTGGCTTCTATCAGGCGGTTGCCACCGGCCTGTACAAAAAGCATGGTCTGGATGTCAGCATCAAGATGGGTGGACCGCAGGTCAACGGCCTGCAACTGCTGACCGCCGGCCAGACCGAGTTCCTGATGAGCTACGACTTCTCGGTGCTCAAGGCCATCGAACAGGGCCTGCCGGTGGTGACCGTTGGCGCGTCGTTCCAGAAAGACCTGCAGGGCCTGATGTCGTATGAGGATGTTGCCAACCTGGCCTCGCTCAAGGGCAAGACCATCCTGGTCGCCACCGCCGGCCGCTCCAGCTGGTGGCCGTGGCTCAAGACCAAGTACAACCTGACCGAAGAGCAGACCCGCCCCTACACCTTCAACCTGCAGCCCTTCCTCGCCGACAAGAACACGGTGCAGCAGGCCTACCTGTCCTCCGAGCCGCTGGCAGCGCAGAAGCAGGGCGCCAAGGTGCGCTTCCATCTGTTCGCCGATGACGGCTTCCCGCCCTATGGCACCACCGTCGTGACACTGCAACGACTGGTGAAGGAAAAGCCCGACATGGTAGGACGCTTCGTGCGTGCTTCGATGGAAGGCTGGAAGAGCTACTTCGCCGATCCTGCGCCGGCCAACGCCATGATCAAGAAAGACAATCCGAACATGACCGATGAGCAGATCGCCTATGCCATCGCCAAGCTCAAGGAAACCAAGGTGCTGACCGGCGGCGACGCCGAGAAGATGGGCATCGGCATCATCACCGACGCACGCTGGAAGCGCACCTACGACACCATGGTCGGCAACGGCCTGCTCAAGGCCGATGTCGATTTCCGCCAGGCCTACACCACGCAGTTTGTGCGCGATCTGAAAGTGATGCCCTGAAGCAAGCAGGCTAGTGCTTAATTGCCCTGGGACGACTGCAGCAACCAACGTCCCAGGGTAGCCCGCTCCTCGTCGGTGATGCCGGTGAGATTGCCCGGTGGCATGACCCTGGCCAGCACCGCCTGCTGATGGATGCGCCCCGCCTGTTGCTGTATCCGCTCGGCACTATCCAGCATCACGCCACCCGGTGGCTGGGCAAAGCCCGGCTGGGTCGGCTGCGCAGCATGACATGACACGCAACGTGCGCTGATGATGGCCTGCACCTGCTGCATCGTCACCTTTTCGGCCGATGCCTCGGCAGCACCGCCGCTAGGTGCAGCCGGCCGCAGCGGCGCGATGGCAACCGCCAATGCCGCCAGCAAGGCCAATGCCGCCAAGGGATAGCCCGGGGCAATCCGCCCGCGATGACGCAGATTGAAAAAATGCCGCACCAGCACGCCGGCCGCACCGATCACCGCCAGCACCAGCCATGCATGCGGATGACCATAGGTCATGGGGTAGTGATTGCTGACCATGATCAGCACCACCGGCAGGGTGAAATAGTTGTTGTGCACCGAACGGCGCTTGCCGTCGAGGCCCGGCGCCGGATCGGGGGTCTGTCCGGCACGAATGGCCTCGACCATCTTGCGCTGACCGGGAATGATGATGAAGAACACACTCGCCACCATGATGGTGCCAATGGTGGCGCCGACATGGATATAAGCGGCACGGGCGCTGAACACCTGCTGGAAGCCCCAGGCTGCCGCCACCAGCAACAGATAGATCACCGCGCCCAGCACTGCATCATTGCGTATCAGACGACACAAGAGGTCATAGATCAGCCATCCCGCCAGCAGCGATCCGGCACTGATGGCGATGGCCGATGTGCTCGACAGATCAGCCACTGACCGATCGATCAGCATGGTGCTGGCGCCCCACCAGTAGACGATGCCCAGCATCAGCATGCCGCTGATCCAGGTCCAGTAGGCCTCCCATTTGAACCAGTGCAGGGTTTCCGGAATGCGCTCCGGCCCGAGCAGATATTTTTGCTTGTGATAGAAGCCGCCGCCGTGCACCGACCACAACTCGCCATAGACGCGCTTGTTCTCACCCTGATAAGGCTCGAGATGGTTGTCCAGCCAGATGAAATAAAACGAGGCACCGATCCAGGCGATGCCGGTGATCAGATGCAACCAGCGCGCCAGCAGGCTCAACCAGTCAACGAAATAGGCTTCCATGCGCGGGGCTTTCCAGGTTAGCGGCTCAATAACGAATAGAAGCCGAAATGTTACCGGATCGCGTCAGCCCTGCTGCCGACGCTGCAATAACTGCGCAGCAATCGCCACTGCGATTACACCCGGCTCCTTGCCGCTGATACCGGCAATGCCGATGGGGCAAGTCAGACGCCCCAATTGTGCGGCGCTGATGCCACGCTCGGCCAGACGTCGTTCGAACAAACTGCGCTTGGTGGCTGACCCAATCAAACCGAGATACGACAAATCACCACGTCGCAGCAGCACTTCGCACAGTTGCTGATCCAGCGCGTGGCTGTGCGTCATCACCAGCACATCACTGCCGGCAGGCAATTGCGCCGCCTCATCGATCAGTTCGGCCTCATGCTGGCAGGGGATGCAGTGCACATTGCCAGCCAATCCCGCCAAACCATCGAAGGCCTGCGCACGGCTATCGATCCAGCGCACCTGGCAGGGCAACCCGGCCAGCACCTGCACCAGCGCGCGACCAACATGCCCTGCGCCAAATAGCGCGATCTGCCACGTCGGCAAATCGAGTCTTTGCAGCAATACTTGCCCACCGCCCAAAGCTTCGCCGTGCAGGCCATGCCAGCCATGCAAGGCCTCGGCTGTGGTCCATGCAACCGTCGCTGCCGACGACAGTGCACCTTGCAGCAGCCGCGGCCCTGGTCCGTTCAGCCAGGTCGCATGCCAGAGCGCAGGGCTGGGATGCTGCGGCAGTTGTTGCAGCCAGCCGGGCAGGCCGGGCTTCAGGTATTCGAACACCAGACTCACTGCACCACCACAGCATTGACCCAGACTGGGTCCCAGTGCGTAATCAACCAGGCTGGCCACGGGCGGATGGGTTTCAGCTCGGTCCGCCAGCGCAGCGGCGCCGGCCAGCCGGCGACGCGCCTCCGCCATGGCCTTCCATTCCAGATGTCCGCCACCGATGGTGCCGTAGAGCGCGTCCCTGGTCACCAGCATGCGTGTGCCGGCCGGACGTGGCGTGGAGCCGCTGGCAGCAGCGACCGTGATCAACACCGCCGCTTCGCCGCTGGCACCAATGCGCGCCAGGTCCTGCAGCCAGCCGCTGCTACCCGAGGCAGCGGTCACTGCGCCGCACGCTGTCGCAGTTCCTGCACCGCCATCAGGATGGCCTCCGGCGTGGCCGGCGCATCCAGCCGCGGGCTGAGCCGGCTGCCGGCGCCTGCCACCGACGCTATCGCATCCTTGATGGCAAAGAACACCGACATCGCCAGCATCAGCGGTGGCTCGCCCACTGCCTTGGAGCGAAACACCGTGTCCTCATGGTTCTCGCCCTCCTGCCACAACTGCACCCGGAAATCGGCCGGCACATCCCCGGCCACCGGAATCTTGTAGGTCGACGGCGAGTGCGTCAGCAGGCGGCCGGTTTGCGGATGCCACACCAGCGCCTCGCTGGTCAGCCAGCCCATGCCCTGCACGAAGCCGCCCTCGATCTGCCCGCGATCCAGCGCCGGATTGAGCGAGCGACCGACGTCATGCAGGATGTCAGCGCGCAACAGCCGCGACTCGCCGGTGAGCGTGTCGATCGCCACCTCGGCCACCGCCGCACCATAGGCGAAATAAAAAAACGGCCGGCCGCGCAGCGTCTGGGCGTCATAGGCAATCTTCGGTGTGCGGTAGTAGCCGGTGGCCGAGAGCGAGACACGATGCATCCAGCACAGCTTGGCCAGGGCAGCGAACGACACTTGCTGTGCGCCGGCCTGAACCATATTGCCGGTAAAGCGCACGTCAGCAAGGTCAACGCTGAAATGACTGGCCGCGAAATCACGCATGCGGTTACGGATCTCCAGCGCTGCCGCCTGTGCCGCCTTGCCATTGAGATCCGCCCCGGAGGACGCAGCGGTGGCCGAGGCATTGGGCACCCTGGCGGTATCCGAAGCGGTGCTGCGCACGCGCGACAGATCAATGGCAAAAACCTCGGCCACGATCTGCGCCACCTTGGTGAACAGACCCTGACCCATTTCGGTGCCGCCATGATTGAGCAGCACCGTGCCGTCGGTGTAGACATTCACCAGCGCACCGGCCTGATTGAGCATGGTGGAGGTAAAGGAAATGCCGAACTTCACCGGTGTGATGGCAAGACCGCGCCGGATCACCGGTTGGCTGGCATTCCAGGCCTTGATCTGCTGGCGACGGGCGCGATAGTCCGAGGACTGCTCCAGCGCATCGAACAGCGCCGGCATGATGAAGTCCTCGAGCTTCTGGCCGTAGTGGGTGACATCACGCACGCCGGGCTGATAGAAATTACGCCGCCGCACATCCAGCGCATCCATGCCCAGATGGCGGGCAATTTCATCCAGCACCTGCTCCGTGGCGAGCATGCCCTGCGGTCCGCCAAAGCCGCGAAAGGCTGTCGCCGACTGCATGTTGGTTTTGCAGCGATGCGAAATTATTTCAATGTTTTCAAGAACATAGCAATTGTCCGCATGGGTCATGGCGCGATCGTTCACCGGCCCTGACAAATCTGCCGAATAACCACAGCGCGAGGCCAGAGCGAGATCGAGCCCGAGCAACAAGCCGCTCTGATCAAAGCCGGCCTTGTAGTCGACCGTGAAGTCGTGGCGCTTGCCGGTGATCAGCATGTCGTCATCTCGATCGGCGCGGTACTTCACCGGCCTGCCGGTGGCCTGCGCCAGCAGCGCGGCGACACAGGCAAACAACGCTGCCTGGGACTCCTTGCCGCCAAAGCCACCGCCCATGCGACGACACTCCACCACCACCCGATGCGCTTCGATGCCCAGCGCATGCGCCACCTGGTACTGCACTTCGCCCGGATGCTGGGTGGAGTTGTGCACCAGCATCTGACCGTCTTCGCGCGGCAAGGCGTAGGCGATCTGCCCTTCGAGATAGAACTGCTCCTGAGCGCCGATGACAAAACGCCCGCCCAGCCGCTGCGGCGCGCCGGCCAGGGCGGCAGCCGCATCGCCTTGAGCCAGCCGCATGCTGGGCAGGACAAACGAGCCGGCACGAATCGCGCTGTCGGTATCGAAAATCGCTGGCAGGTCTTGGTACTCGATGCGCGCCAGCCGTGCTGCGCGCCGCGCCTGCTCGACGGTAGTGGCAGCGACGGCAAAAATCGGTTGGCCGACACACTGCACCAGCCCCGGGGCGAGGATGGGATCGTCCTGCAGAATAGGGCCGAAGTTGTTCAAACCCGGGATGTCCGTCGCCTGCAACACCGCCACCACACCCGGGGCGCGCCGCACCGGCTCGAGATCGAGATGCAGGATGCGTGCATGCGCCCGCGTCGACAGACCGAGTGCCGCATGCAGCGTGCCGCGCGCCTCGGCGATGTCGTCGATGTAGGTGGCGCTGCCCGACACATGCAAATGCGCACTCTCGTGTACTGGTGAATCCCCGACTCCGCCTTGTGCGGGCTGCATCGAAGTCTGCCTGGAAATCTCAGAAGCCTTCATGCCGACACCGCATTCCAGCGATACAGCGATAGCACCGGCTGCACGCCATCGGCCGCTTCGGTTTCAGCACTGGTCGCAGCACCGGCGGCGGTGGTCTCCAGCAAAAAGCGCCGCAACAGATTACCGGCCACCAGTTGCCGGTAGTGGGCGGTGGCACGCAAATCAGTCAGTGGGGTGTAATCCGCGGCCAGTGCGGCGCAGGCGGCATCCAGCGAGGTGTCGCGATGCCAGCGCAGCCCTTGCAGGGCTGCCTCGCAACCGGCGGCACGACGCGGCGTCGCCGCCATGCCACCAAAGGCAATGCGCGCCGATTGCACCCGGCCTTGCTCCAGCCAGAGTGAAAACCCGGCACACAACGCCGAAATATCCTGCTCGAAACGCCGCGACACCTTGTAGCTGGCGACATGCTGCTGCAGCCCGCCATCGGTGCCGGGCAACGGAATCCGCACACACGCCAACACTTCGTCGGCTTGCAGCGCCGTCTTTTGATAATCGAGGTAGAACGCCTCCAGCGGTAACTCTCTCGATGCCGATTGACTGCGCAGCACCACGCTGGCACCAATTGCAATCAGCGCCGGCATGGAATCGCCGATGGGTGATCCATTGGCGATATTGCCGCCAAGCGTGGCGGCATTTCTGATCGGCGTCGAGGCAAAGCGCTCGAGCAAGGCTTGCAAGCTCGGGTAATGCTGCAACAGTACCGGCATGGCGTCGCTGAGACTTACCGCTGCGCCGATTTCCAGCCAGCCATCCGACTGCGCGATACGCTGCAACTCGGGCACCCGACCGAGATAAATCAGACTGCCCAGATCACGATGCTGCTTGGTGACCCACAGACCGACATCGGTCGATCCGGCCAGCAAGCGCGCCTGGGGCAATGCAGCGCGCAGCGCCAGCAGCGCAGGCAGCGACTGCGGCGCATGAAAATCGCCTTCGCTATGCGAAAGGTGCAAGGGTGCAGCTTGCTGCAAGGCTTGCAGCCTGGCGCGCACCGCTTGGATGGAAGCATCGGCCGTTGCTGCAGCGCGGGACGCTGGCGCACTGAGCCAGTCCAATGCCGACTCGGGCAGTTGCGCGCCAAGTCGCGCCATGTCCAAACCCGCTTCGATGATGGGCCGGTAACCGGTGCAGCGGCAGAGATTGCCCGAGAGCGCCTGATTGATCGCTTCCCGATCCGGATTGGGTTGCGTCTTGTACAGCGCGAACAAGGACATCACGAAACCCGGCGTGCAAAAGCCACATTGCGAGCCATGGGCATCGATCATGGCCTGTTGTACGGGATGCGGTACCGGATGCAGTACCGGATGCGGCGCCGGATGCGG
>CAIPUP010000213.1 GCA_903868285.1 uncultured beta proteobacterium | reverse complement strand
GCCTCGAAAAACAGCACGATGGAAGTGTGGGGTTCCGACGCCGTGGCAGCACAGCTGGCGACGCTGGACATCCCCTTCATTGCGCTCAATCCGGGCGCCAGCTATCGCGGCTTTCATGACAGCGTGGTGAACTTTCTCGGCAACCGCACGCCGCAGATGCTGTTGTGCGTGCATGACGAAAGCGCCGTGGCCATCGCCCATGGCTACTACAAGGCCAGCGACAAGATGATGGCCGCCGCGCTGCACTCCAACGTTGGCGTGATGCATGCCACCATGGCCATCTTCAATGCCTGGTGCGATCGCGCCCCGATCCTGATGTTCGGTGCCACCGGCCCCTGGGATGCCTCCAAGCGCCGCCCCTGGATCGACTGGATCCACACCACCGCCGACATGGGCGCGATGATTCGCGACTACACCAAGTGGGACAACCAGCCCGGCTCGGCCACCGCCGCCATGGAAGCAGTGATGCGCGCCGCGCAGATCGCCCAGACCGCGCCCTGCGGCCCGACCTATGTGGTGCTGGATGCCGGCATGCAGGAACAAAAAATCGGCCCGATGCCGGCGCTACTCGATGCCAAGCGCTACCAGGCACCGGCGCCGGTGCGCCCGGCTCCCGATCTGGTGAAGGAAGCGGCCGAGCTGCTGTCCAACGCCAAGAATCCGGTGATTCTGTACGGCCGTGTCTCGCGCTCGGAGAAAGCCTGGGCGCAGCGCATCGAGCTGGCAGAAAAGCTCAATGCACGGGTGCTGACCAACCTGAAAATGTCGGCCTCCTTCCCCACCGACCATGCCCTGCATGGCGCGCCGCCGGGAATGTTCCTGTCGCCGGAATCGCTGCAACTGCTGGCCGATGCCGATGTCATCGTGTCCTTCGACTGGCTCGATCTGGGCGGCACCTTCAAGCAGGCCTTTGCCGGCAAGCCGGTCAGTGCCAAGGTGATCCAGATCTCGGTCGATCAGCACAGCCATCGCGGCTGGAGCATGGACTACCAGGGTCTGCCGCCGGCCGACGTCTACATGATGTGCGAACCCGATGCCGCCCTGCCCGACCTGATTGCTGCGGTGAAGCCGCGTGCTGCCAAGCCGGCACCCACCGCTGCAGCGGTGCTGCCGCCCTGCCCGACCGATGTCGTGTCGCTGCGTGGCGTGGCCGATGCACTGGACAAGGCCACCAAGGGCCTGTCGATCTGCTACACCCGCCTGCCGCTGGGCTGGAATGGCGCCTACTCCACCTTCCGTCATCCGCTCGACTATCTGGGCACCGACGGTGGTGGCGGGGTCGGTTCCGGCCCGGGCAATGCTGTGGGCTCGGCCCTGGCACTCAAGGGCAGCGGCCGCATTCCGGTGGCGGTGCTGGGCGATGGCGACTTCATGATGGGCAATACCGCCTTGTGGACTGCCTGCCACTACAACATCCCCTGCCTGTTCATCGTCTGCAACAACCGCTCCTTCTTCAATGACGAACTGCATCAGGAGCGGGTGGCAATCGAGCGTGACCGCCCGGTGCAAAACCGCTGGATCGGTCAGCGCATCAGCGAGCCGGATATCGACATCGCTGCCATCGGTCGTGCGCAGGGCGCACTCGGTATCGGCCCGGTGGAGAAGGTGGCCGACATCCTGCCGGCGGTGCAGCAAGGCCTGGCCGCGGTGCAAGCCGGCAAGGTGTGCGTGATCGACATGCGTGTTGCGCCAGGCTATGACGCGAACATGAGCGGAGGCACCCCCGCCGCCGCCCACAAGCGCTGAGCAAATTGTCAGAAAAGTGTTTTAAATCAATAACTTAGCGTTACCTGCCCGGGTTTGCACAACACCGGGCAGGCAGCAGTAAAACGCCAAGGTATTTCGCAGGGGTACAACCCAAGGAGGAGGCACCATGGGAAACATTACCCGCAGCACGCTGCACCGGCTTTTGCAGGTGGCGCGGCTGGGCTCGTTGTTTTTCATCCCGTTGTTTTTGATCCAGCAAGCCGCGGCACAAAGCAGCTGGCCGCAGCGTCCGATCCGGCTGATCGTGCCGCTCACCCCAGGCGGCTCCAACGATGTGCTGGGACGGGTAGTGGCCGAGCGGCTGCAGACCGCGGTCGGTCAGCCCGTGCTGGTGGAAAACCGCCCCGGCGCCGGCGGCAACGTCGGCACCGAATATGTCGCCAAGCAGCCGGCCGACGGCTACACCCTGCTGGTGTCCTCCAACACCCATGTGGTGAACCCGAGCTTTTTTGCCAAGCTGCCTTACGACCCGATCAAGGATTTCGAGCCGGTGACACTGGCCGTCACCGTGCCCTTCATGCTGACGGTGAACGCCGCCACCCCGGCCAACAACGTGCGCGACATCGTGCAACTGGCCAAGAGCCGCGCCAAGGGTCTCACCTATGGCACCGCCGGCCCCGGCACGCCGCATCAGCTGACGGTGGAACTGCTCAAGACCATCTCCGGCGGCAACTATGTGCATGTGCCCTACAAGGGCGCGGCCGGCATCGTGCCGGCATTGCTGGCGAATGAAATCGACCTCACCGTCGGCGCCATCAATTCGCTGTTGCCGCATATCCGCTCGGGCAAGCTGCGCGCCATCGCGGCTGCCGGCTCGACCCGCGTGTCGGTGCTGCCGGAGATTCCTACCATCGCCGAAGCGCTGCCGGCGCCCGGTCTGGCGATTGACGTGTGGATCGGCTTTCTGGCGCCGGCCGGTACGCCGCGCGACATCGTCATGCGACTCAATGGCGAGATCAACCGCATCCTGCGCGACCCGGCCATCCAGAAAGAAAAGCTCAACCCGATCGGCCTGGAAGTGATCGCCACCACCCCCGAGCGCTACATGGAGGTGATGAAGGCCGACCTGCAGCTGTACGCCCGAATCGCGCGCGACGCCGGCATCAAACCGGAATGAGGACTGGCGCGCCCTGATGTCGTCGTCCCAGCCGTCAGCGGCGGCGCACGCCTCAGGCCCGCGCTGGCTGCGGACTTCGCCGCTGTCCTACCGCAACTTCCGCTGGCTCTGGACCGGATCGGTTTTCTCCTACATCGGGCAATGGATACAGCAGGCCACGCTGGGCTGGGTGGTGTACGAAATCACCGGCTCCGGCGCGCTGCTAGGCGCGATCCTCGGCATGCGTGCCATCCCGATGATTTTTCTCGCACCGCTGGCCGGCGTGGCAGCCGATCGCTATGACCGGCGCATCCTGCTGCTGACCAGCCAGCTGCTGTCGGCCCTGACCGCGCTAGCGCTGGGTGCGGCACTGGCACTGCACTGGCTGCAGGTTTGGCATCTGTTCATGTTCACCTTGCTGATGGGGGCCTGCAATGCCCTCGACCGGCCAGCCCGGCACAGCACGGTGTTCGAGCTGGTGCCGCGCACGCTTGCCATGAAAGCGGTGGCGCTCAACACCATCGGCTTTTCCATGACCCGCATCATCGGCCCCGCCATCGCTGGTTACCTGGTGGCGTGGTTCGGCGCACCGGGCAACTTCCTGGTGCAGGGCGGCCTCTATCTGGTGTCCTGCGGCCTGGTGTTTCTGGTGGTGTTTCCAGCGCGCAAGCCCAGACTTACGGCCAACTCGGCCTTTCGCGATCTGGGCGAGGGGGTGAAATATCTCTTCACCGACAAGACCACCCGCACCATCCTCACCCTCGGGCTGTTCCCCTGTCTGCTGATGGTGCCGATGTGGGGCACGCTGTTCCCGATTCTGGCCAAGGATGTGTTTCATACCGGCCCGGAGGGTCTGGGCATCCTGCTCACCGGCGTCGGTGTCGGTGGCACGATTGGTGGCTTCATCGCCAATGCGCTGGCTCGACATGACCATCAGGGACGGGTGCAGTTCGCCGCCATTGCGGCACTCTGTCTGGCGCTGCTGGGCATCGCCTTTGTGCCGGCATTCTGGATGCTGGTGCTATGCGCGGCACTCGGCGGCGGGGCGGAGATGGTGCACACCGCCAGCAATCTCTCCAGCCTGCAGATGTCGGCACCCGAGGAGATGCGCGGCCGGGTGTCGAGTTTCATCCAGCTGTATCCGGCCTTCATTTCCATCGGCTCGCTGCTGCTGGGCCCGATGTCGGACTGGATCGGACCGCGCAACACCGCCTGGGTGCTGGCACTGGTGGCGGGAAGCATCGCGCTGGGCTTGTTCATCGGCTCGCCGCGCGCGCGCCATCTGCGGCTGTCGCATCTGCGCGGCGCGCGGGAGGGCCTCGGCCACCGATAGAATGGCGCCCGGCTGAAATCCAGTTTTGTAACAGACGCTTTCTTTTTCACTTCGCTTTTGACCACACTTTTTTGCATCAGGAGAACACAGCATGGGCAAGATGATCGAACTCGTTTCCGGCGATGGTTTCAAATTTGGCGCCTATGTCGCCGAGCCGGCTGGCAAGCCGCGCGGTGCGCTGCTGGTGGTGCAGGAAATTTTTGGCGTGAACCAGCACATCAAGGCCGTCACCGATGGCTATGCCGCCGACGGCTATCTGGCGATTGCACCGGCATTGTTCGATCGTGGCCACAAGGGTTTTGAGGTCGGCTACAGCCAGGCCGATATCGAGGCCGGTCGTGCCGCGATGCAAAAGCTGGAATGGAAAAACACCATGGCCGATGTCGCCGTGACCATCGCCCATGTCAAGCATGCCGGCAAGGTCGGCATCACCGGTTACTGCTGGGGCGGCACAGTGTCATGGAACGCCGCCTGCAACGCCGATGGCATCGCCTGCGCCGTGCCCTACTACGGCGGCGGCATTCCCGGTATGGCCGAGCAACAACCCAGAGTGCCGGTGATGTTCCACTGGGGCGAGACCGATCACTCGATTCCGATGGACGCCGTGCGCAAGATCGAAGCCGCACATCCGGAATGCATCTCCTACGTCTATGCCGCCGGCCACGGCTTCAACTGCAACGAGCGTGGTTCCTGGGACGAGGCCGCCGCCAAGACGGCACGCGAGCGCACCATCGCCTTCCTGCAAAAGCACGTCGGCTGACCCGTATGCCGGCCGCCAAGAAAAAAGCCCCGGCGAAGGCAGTCCGGGCACCGGCCCAGCGCATCCACAAGCCGGATGTCAGCAAGGCGCTGCTGGAAGACTTGATCGACGGCCTGCATATCCTGGCCGGGCACAAGGTGCTGGATGCCTATGGCCATCTGAGTGCGCGCAGTGATCGCAATCCGGATCATTTTGTGATGACCCGCTCGCGCTCGCCGGCGATTGCCGAAATCGGCGATGTAATGGAGTTCGACCTGGAGTCGAACGCCATCGGCGGCGACACCCGCAAGCCGTTTCTGGAGCGTTTCATCCACGGCCAGATCTATCGTGCCCGGCCGGATGTGATGGCCATTGTGCATAGCCATGCGGTATCGGTGATTCCGTTTGGCATCAGCAGCGCCAAGTTGCGACCGGTATTTCACATGGGTGCCTTCCTGCATGGTGGTGTGCCGATTTTCGAGATCCGCGAACCCGGCGGCATGACCGACATGCTGATCACCAGCAACACTCTGGGCAAGTCATTGGCCGGCAGTCTGGGGGCATGCAGCTGCGTGCTGATGCGCGGCCATGGCTACTCCACCGTCGGTGACTCCATCACCGAGGCGGTCTATCGCGCCATCTACACCGACGTCAATGCCCAGGTGCAGCTGCAGGCACACAGTCTGGGCGGGGCGATCAACTTCCTGGAAGACGAGGAAGGGCGTATCGCCACCGACACCATCCGCAAGACCATGGATCGACCCTGGGAACTGTGGAAACTGGAAGTACGCAAGAAAAAATAAACCGGGAGAGCAACATGGCAGCGACCAAAGCAACCAAAGCGGCGAACAGCGCGAGCAGCGCGACAAAGCGCGCGATCAAGAAAACCGCCAAAAAAGCTGTGGCCAAGGCGGCAACACGCAGCAAGTCGCCCGTTGTCAGCAAGGTCGCGAAGTCCACGCCAAGCAAGGCCACGCTGCTTAAACCCAAGCTGCTTAAACCCAAGCTGCTTAAGCCCAAGCTGCACAAGCCCCGGGTCGGTGCCGGCTTGCTGGAGGATGTGGCGATTGCCAGCCGCGTGCTGGCGCGGCATCAGGTGCTGGATGCCTTTGGTCATGTCAGTGCCCGCAGCGACCGCAATCCCGATCACTTCGTCATGACGCGCTCGCTGGCACCGGAGCTGGCCACGCCGGCCGACATGATGGAGTTCGACATCGATTCCGAAGCGGTCGGCGGCGATACCCGCAAGCCCTTTGTCGAGCGCTACATCCATGGCGAGATCTACCGCACCCGGCCGGAAGTGATGGCCATCGTGCACAGCCATGCCATGTCGGTGATTCCCTTCGGCATCACCGGTGCGGCACTGCGCCCGGTCTATCACATGGGTTCGTTCCTGCACAGCGGCGCGCCGGTGTGGGACATCCGCGACAAGGGCGGCGACACCGACATGCTGGTGTCCAACCGTTACCTCGGTCGCGCCCTGGCCGACACGCTGGGACGCTGTGCCTGTGCGCTGATGCGCGGTCACGGCTTTGTCGCGGTGGGCAGCTCCATCGCCGAGGCCACCTTCCGCGCCATCTACACCGATGGCAATGCCCGCATCCAGCTGCAGGCAGAGTCGCTGGGCGGGCCGATCAATTTCCTGAGCGATGCCGAAGGTCGCCTGACCACCGCCGGCAATCAGAATGCGATGGAGCGGCCGTGGAATCTGTGGAAGCAGCAGGCCAAGCGCAAGGCCTGAGTTACCAACTGAGTTACCAACTGAGTTCCCGAACTGAGTTGCCGAGCCAGCACTAATCCAGCTTGGCGCCAAGGCGCCGCACGATCTCGCCATAGCGAACGGTGTCCTGGGCAATCAGCCGTGCCAGACCTTCCGGGCTGGAGGTGATGACCTCGGCACCGAGCCGGTCGATCGCCGCCACCAGTTCCGGATGGCGTACTGCCTTGATCACTTCCTCGTTCAGCCGCCGGGTCAGCGCTTCCGGCAAGCGGGCCGGCGCGAACACGGCGAACCATTGATCGAACTCCACCCCGCGCACGCCCAGCTCGACCAGGGTCGGCACCTCGGGCAAGGCCGGCGCACGCTTGGGCGCGGCATAGGCCAGGGCCCGCAGCTTGCCCTCGCGCAAGAATGCGCCGGACGAGATGTAGGACGAGAACAACAGATCGGTACGCCCGGCCACCGTCTCGGCCACCGCCGGCGCGCCACCTTTCATGGGGATATGCACCATCGGCGCACCGGTAGCGGTTTTCATCATCTCGCCCAGGAAATGACCGGCCGTGCCATGGCCCTGCGAAGCAAAGCTCAGACCGCCGGGCTTGCTTTTGGCCAGCGCCACCAACTCGGCAAAATTGCGCGCCGGGCTATTGGCCGGCACCACCAGCAGACTGAGAAACGACATGAAGCTGCTGATCGGGGTGAAGTCGGCCACCGGGTCATAGCCCAGTTTGCTGTGCAGGTGAATATCGATGGCATGCGTGCCGACATGGCCGATGAACAGGGTGTGGCCATCGGCCGGCGCATTACGCACCGCCACCGCACCAGCCACCCCGCCACCGCCTGGCTTGTTGTCGATCAGCACCTGCTGGCCGAGGTTGTCCGATAGCCGCTTGGCCAGCAGTCGTGCCGTCGTATCGGTGCCACCGCCGGGGGGAAACGGCACCACCAGGGTCAGCGGCCGCTGGGGAAAACTGGCTGCAGCTGTCACCGGCGCTGGGGACGACAGCACTGACGCCGACTGCGCCTGTAGCGGCTGGCTGTGCAACAGCAGTGTCAGCACGAGCCACGACAACATGCCGCCGATCGACCGCATCTGCGTCCCTGTCTGCGTCCCCGAATGCGCCCTCGAATTCAATTGCCTGTCCATGACCACCTCGCCAGAAAAAGTATTCGGTACGCTGCCGCAATGCAGCACCACGAAGTGGTGGAGTTTATCCATTACCATCCGCCCTCCGGTCGCAGACCGACTCAACTTCGCAGGAAATTTCCATGGCAACACAGCAACAGGATGGCGGCGAAGTCATCCTGCAGGCCTTTCGCAATCTGGGCATCAACTATGTGTTCTCCTCGCCCGGCTCGGAGTGGTCGGCGGTATGGGAGGCACTGGCCCGCCAGCACGCGGCAGGCCTGAGCGGTCCGGACTACATCAATTGCGGCCATGAAACCCTGGCGGTCGACCTGGCCATCGGCTATAGCGCCATCACCGGCCGCATGCAGGCAGTGCTGCTGCATGCCGGCACCGGCTTGCTGCAAGGCGCTATGGGCGTGAATGCCGCCCGCCTGTCGGCCACCCCGATGCTGCTGATGTCGGGTGAATCACTCACTTACGGTGATGATCCGGCGTTCGATCCCGGCGCGCAGTGGTACGGCTTTCTCGGCGTCACTGGCGGCCCGCAGCGCTGGCTGGAACCGCTGGTGAAATGGGCCAATCAGGCCACCAGTCCGGCCACGCTGTATGACATGACGGTACGCGCTGGCGAACTGGCGCTGCGCACACCCGCCGGCCCGACTTATCTCAATGTGCCGATCGAAACCCTGGTGGCGCCCTGCCGTCTGCCGGCACGCATCGGCCCGGTGCCGCGCCCGACGCTGCCGCACCCGCCGGCCGAGGCCATCGCGCGGCTGGCGGCAGCCCTGGTGGCAGCGCGCAATCCGGTGATCGTTACCGAATCGGCCGGGCGCGATGTCGCTGGCTATGAAGCCTTGCTGGCACTGGCCGAGCGCCTGGCCATTCCGGTGATCGAAAGTGCGGTCGCCACGGTCACCAACTTTCCCAAGGACAACCCCTTGCATCAGGGCTTTGATGTCGAGCCCTGGCTGGACAATGCCGACCTGATGCTGCTGGTGCGCAATCGCGCTCCTTGGTATCCGCCCTCGCGCAGTCCGCGTGATGCGCGGGTGGTGGTACTGGACGAGCAGCCGTTCAAGACCTGGATGGTGCATCAGGTGCTGCATGGCGATGAGTATCTCGAAGGCGATGTGCCGGCAGCGCTGCGTCAGCTGTGCCGGGCGGTCGACGCCCTGCAGCCGGATGCCGCACCCATCGCGCAGCGTCGCAATCACTACGCCCTGGCGCATGCCAAGGCCGCAGCGGTGCGTGCCGAGGCGGTTGCCAACGCGCGCCGCGATCCGGCACTGCGCGCCATCGATGTCTGCGCCACCCTGGCCGAAGTGCTGCCGGCGAACACCATCTACCTGGATGAAACCACCTCGCAGCGCGGCCTGAACTACCGCTATGTCGAGTTTCGCGGGCCGCACAGTTTCATCCGCGTGCCCAGTGGCCTGGGGCAGTGTCTGGGCGTGGGGCTGGGCATCAAGCTGGCAGCACCGGAACGTCCGGTGGTGTGCCTGGTCGGCGATGGTTCCTTTCTCTACAACCCGGCGGTGCCGGCACTGGCGCTGGCACGCGATCGCAAGCTGCCCATCCTGGTGTTGGTGTTCAACAACCATGGCTATCGCAGCATGGCTTCGAACCACCGCAGCTTCTATCCCGAGGGCGCGGCACAGCAGCACAAGGACTTTCGCGGCGAGGCCATCAATGGCGTGAACTGGGACGAGCTGGCAGCACCGTTTGCTGCACTGGGCTTGCGGGTGCGCACCGCCGCCGAACTGCGTCCGGCACTGGAAGCGGCACGCCTGGCCATGGCCGACGGGCGCAGCGTAATCCTGAATGCCGAGATCGCAATCGAAGCACCGCGTGCCAGACCCGATGTTTCAACATGATGTAACTACCTGATTTAAAAGGTTTTTTCTGTAGCTACCTGTATCTACCTGAGGAGGTAATCCGCATGCGTTGTTCCGACCGCGTCAAACAGGCACCGATGGCACTGATCGCACCGACAGCACTGGCACTGGTTTCTGGCCTGTCGCTGCT
>CAIPUP010000212.1 GCA_903868285.1 uncultured beta proteobacterium | reverse complement strand
TCCTGCGGCAACGTCTCGTCATGGAATTCCTTGGCTTTATCCGGATCAAGACCGAGGTTGAACTGGTCATCCCAACGGAATTCGAAACGCGCTTTTGACAACGCGTTGTCACGGATCTGCGCCCCCGGATGGCCCTTGGCCAGATCGGCCGCATGGGCCGCGATCTTGTAGGCCATGATGCCGTCCTTGACGTCCTTCTTGTCCGGCAAGCCGAGATGCTCCTTCGGCGTCACGTAGCACAGCATGGCGGTGCCATACCAGCCGATCTGCGCTGCACCGATGGCGCTGGTGATGTGATCGTAGCCGGGCGCGATATCGGTGGTGAGCGGCCCCAGGGTATAGAACGGCGCCTCGGCACAGTGCTCCAGCTGCAAGTCCATGTTTTCCTTGATCATCTGCATCGGCACATGGCCCGGGCCTTCGATCATCACCTGCACATCATGCTTCCAGGCGGTCTGGGTCAGCTCGCCCAGGGTCTTGAGCTCGCCCAGCTGCGCTTCGTCATTGGCATCCCAGATCGAGCCCGGACGCAGGCCATCGCCCAGACTGAAGGCCACATCGTAGGCAGCCATGATTTCGCAGATGTCCTCGAAGTGGGTGTAGAGGAAGTTTTCCTTGTGATGCGCCAGACACCACTTGGCCAGGATGGAACCGCCACGCGACACGATGCCGGTCATGCGCCGCGCCGTCAGCGGCACGTACTGCAGCAACACCCCGGCATGAATGGTGAAGTAGTCCACGCCCTGCTCGGCCTGCTCGATCAGGGTGTCGCGGAAAATCTCCCAGGTCAGTTCTTCGGCCTTGCCATCGACCTTTTCCAGCGCCTGATAGATCGGCACCGTGCCGATAGGTACCGGGCTGTTGCGCACGATCCATTCGCGGGTTTCATGGATGTGCTTGCCGGTGGACAGATCCATCACCGTGTCACCGCCCCAGCGGATCGACCAGGTCATCTTTTCGACTTCCTCGGCGATGCCCGAGGTGACGGCCGAGTTACCGATGTTGGCGTTGATCTTCACCAGAAAATTGCGGCCGATGATCATCGGCTCCGATTCCGGGTGATTGATGTTGGAGGGAATGATGGCCCGGCCACGCGCCACTTCGTCGCGCACAAAGGCCGGCGTGATCTCGGCCGGAATGGCGGCACCAAACGACTGCCCTGGATGCTGCCGTCCCATCAGTTCCGCCATCTTGATGCCGGTCGGACCGCTGTTGCGCAGCGCTTCCAGGTATTCCTTGCGCCGCAGGCTCTCGCGAATGGCGACGAACTCCATCTCGGGCGTGATGATGCCCTTGCGGGCGTAGTGCATCTGGCTGACGTTGCGACCGGCCTTGGCACGGCGCGGCGCACGCTGCAGATTGAAGCGCAGCTCGGCCAGCTTGGCATCGGCCAGACGATCCTTGCCATAGGCGGAACTCGGGCCGCCGAGCGCCTCGGTGTCGCCACGCTCCTCGATCCAGGCTGCACGCAGGGGCTTGAGGCCGGAGCGGATATCGATGTTCACCGCCGGGTCGGTGTAGGGGCCGGAGGTGTCATAGACCCAGATCGGCGGATTCGGCTCGGCACCAAAGGACGACGGCGTGTCCGACTGGCTGATCTCGCGCATCGGCACCTGGATATCGGGGCGCGAACCGGGCGCATAGACCTTGCGCGAATTGGGCAGGGACTGCACCGCGGCCTCGTCGACATGCGCCGTGGCTGCGATGAATTTGGGATTGGCTGCCGCCATGCTGTCACTCCTTGTACATACGGTGGCGAAGGGGAGGCCACAAGGAGCGAGGTACGGAAGAATGTCCTGCCACGCTTCCCTGCGGCGGCATTACCCGCATCAGGTTCAAAGGGTTTTTCTCAGCCGCACGCTCGGACGCCGGAACGATTTCATTTCAACGCCGACCGGGCAGCACCCCCAGGTTGGAGGCGCAACTTACTGCAAACACTGTGCTGAATCAATAGAAACGGGGCAATTCGGGTGAAAATCAGCGATTGCCTGATTACCGACCCCTTCGATTGCCATGACCGCTCAGCCACAAACCCTGGCGCAAAAAATTCTCGCGCGTGCCTGCGGCCGCACCACGGTGCAGCCGGGCGAGATCATCGTCGGCCGGCTCGATCTGGCCATGACACACGACTCCAGCGGCCCGCGCCGGCTGCAACCAATGCTGGAACGGCTTGGCGCAAAAATATGGGACCTGTCGAAATTCGTCGTCATCACCGACCACTATCTGCCAGCCAATGATGACGACTCGCGCCAGATCATTCGCATCACGCGTGACTGGGCGCGTGAGCATGGCCTGAAAAACTTTCATGACGAACAGGGCATCTGTCATGTGGTGCTGCCGGAAAAAGGCTATCTGCGTCCGGGCATGTTCGCAGTCGGCGGCGACAGCCATTCACCCACCGGCGGCGCGTTCGGTGCCTACATGTTCGGCGTCGGTGCCACCGAAATGCTGGGTGCCGTCGTCACCGGCGAGATCTGGGTCAAGGTGCCGCAGACATTGCTGATCGAATGGTCGGGAAGTCTGGGCCGGGGTGTCTCGGCCAAGGACATGATGCTGCATCTGTGCCGAACGCTGGGTCTGGACGGCGCCGACTATCAGGCGGTGCAATACACCGGCTCGGCCATCAGCGCGCTGTCGATGCAAGAGCGCATGACGCTGTGCAATATGGCCACCGAAATCGGCGCGCAGACCGGACTGGTGGCACCCGACGCCACCACCCGCGACTGGCTGCAGCAGGTGGCCGGCGTTGATCCGGCATCCATCGACATCACGCAATGGCAAGGCGATGCCGATGCGCCACTGGGTGCGCATCAGCGCTTTGATGCCAGCAGTCTTGCGCCGCAGGTGGCGGCACCACACAGCCCGGCCAACGCCGGCCCGATTGGCGACCATGGCCATCAGCGCATTCAGGTGGCCTACCTTGGCGCCTGCACCGGCGCCAAGCTGGATGACCTGCGCATGGCCGCAAGTGTGCTGCGCGGACGACGCATCGCCAGCGGCGTTCGGCTGATGGTGGGCGCAGCCTCGCTGCACGATCAGCAACAGGCCGAGCGCGAAGGCACCCTGGGTGTTCTGCAACAGGCTGGCGCAGAACTGCTGCCCAATGCCTGTGGCGCCTGCGCCGGCTATGGCGCCTATCGCTTCAACGCCGACACCGTGGTGATCTCCTCCACAGCACGCAATTTCAAGGGCCGCATGGGTTCAGCCGACGCACGCGTGTTCCTGGGTTCGCCCTACACCGTTGCCGCCTCGGCGGTCACCGGGCACATCACCGATCCACGCGAGTTACTGGCATGAGCAAAGACAGCAACCCTTCAACGCAAGCACCCGGGTCTATCGAACCGGCAGACGCTACCTCAGCTACACCCGGCGGGCGCGTCTGGCGCTGTGGCGACAACCTCGACACCGACGCGCTGGCGCCCGGCCAGTACATGAAATACGGTATCGAGGAGATCGCCCGCCACTGCCTGGAATCGCTGCAGCCGGAATTCGCCAGCCAGGTGCGCGCCGGCGATGTGGTGGTGGCCGGACGCAATTGCGGTACCGGCTCCTCGCGTGAGCAGGCGCCGCAGGCACTCAAGCATCTGGGCGTGGCAGCACTGGTGGCGAAGTCCTTCGCCGGACTGTTCTATCGCAACGCCATCAACCTCGGCCTGCCGGCAGTGGTCTGTGCCGAGGCCGATCGCATCCAGGCCGGTGACCGCATCCGCGTCGATGCACGCGCCGGCCTGATTCATAACCACACACGCGGCGAGCAACTGCGCTGCGAAGCGATACCGGCCCATCTGCTGCAACTGCTGGACGACGGCGGTCTGCTGCCCCACCTGGAACGGCGCCTGGCCGGGCGTACCAACAACCACCCCGCAGCAGTATCCAGCCATGAGTAAGGCCATGACCCTGAAACAACGTCTGCAATCGCCCGAGGTGCTGCTGGCACCCGGCGTGTTCAATGCCTGGTCCGGCATGCTGGCCGAGCGTGCCGGTTTTGGCGCGGTCTACCTCTCGGGCGCAAGCATTGCCTACACCCGCCTGGGACGCCCTGATATCGGACTGGTGACGGCAACCGAGGTGTGCGATGTGCTGGCCACCCTGCGCGAGCGCATCCGCCTGCCGATCCTGGTGGATGCCGACACCGGCTTTGGCAATGCCCTGAACGTGCAGCGCACGGTGCGCGAGTTCGAGCGTGCCGGTGGCGGCGATGAACCGGGGCGTGGCATGGTGATCCAGCTGGAGGACCAGACCATGCCCAAGCGCTGCGGCCATCTTAACGGTAAGTCTTTGATTTTAAAGGGAGAAATGGTAGGCAAGCTGAAGGCTGCCAGCGACGCCCGACGCTCGGCCGAAACCCTCATCATGGCCCGCACCGACGCCATCGCGGTCGAAGGTATCGATGCCGCCATGGACCGCGCCGAGGCGTATCTCGAAGCCGGTGCCGATGCGCTGTTCATCGAAGCGCTCAAGGACGATTCGCAGATGCGCCTTGCCTGCGAGCGCTTTGCCAAACGCGTACCGCTGCTGGCGAACATGGTCGAAGGCGGCAAGACGCCACTACGCCCGGCAGCCGAGCTGGAGCAACTGGGCTTTCGTATCGTGATCTTCCCCGGTGGACTGGTGCGTCTGCTCAGTCGCGCCGCCGAGGATTACTTCAACACCTTGCAGCGCGATGGCACCACCGATGCACTACGCGATCGCATGCTGGATTTCGACGGGCTGAACAGCCTGATCGGCACGCCTGCGCTGCTGGACCAGGGCAAACGCTATGC
Source organism: uncultured beta proteobacterium (assembly GCA_903868285.1). GTDB lineage: Bacteria > Pseudomonadota > Gammaproteobacteria > Burkholderiales > SG8-39 > CAIPUP01. The sequence continues at coordinate 956 of CAIPUP010000212.1, read as the reverse complement.
CGCAGAGGAAGACGAACATGACCAACACTGAACGACACAAGCGTAAGCGTCCCGGTGCGGGCTCGGGCAAGGCCAAGGCGGTCGGGTCCATCGATGCGGTAACGCTGGCGGTGCTCAATGGCCGGCTGGAACAGATCGCCGACGAGATGGATGCCACGCTGTTTCGTGCCGCCTTCAATCCCATCATCGCCGAGGCGCATGACGCCTCGCACGGCCTGTATCACGCCGACAGCGGGGAGACTCTGGTGCAGGGCAAGAGCGGTCTGCCGATCTTTGTCGGCGCCATGTCGTTCGCGGTCAAGGCGGTGATCGACAAGGCCCAGGGCGAATTCGCCGATGGCGATGTCTACATTTTCAATGATGCCTATGACGGTGGCACCCATCTGAACGACTTCAAGCTGGTGCGGCCGTTCTTTCGCCACGGCAAGCTGTTCTGTCATCTGGCCTCGGTCGGACACTGGCATGACATCGGCGGCAATGTGCCGGGCAACTACAACCCGGCCGCCACCGAATGCTTTCAGGAGGCAGTGCTGGTGCCGCCGGTCAAGCTCTATGCCGCCGGGCAGTTACGCAGCGATGTGGTGGATATCCTGCGTGCCAATTCCCGTCAGCCCAACAGCCTGTATGGCGACATGAACGGACAGGTCAATGCGCTGGCCCTGGGCGCGCGCCGGCTGAACGAACTGCTGGACGAATACGGCGATGCGCAGGTGCTGGCCGCTATGGCCGAGTTGCGCGCGCGCGCGGTGAAGCTGATGCGCGCCAATATTGCCGAGCTGCCGCCGGGTCGCTATCACTACACCGACTGGCTGGACAACGATGGCGCCACCGATACGCCACTGGCCATCGCGCTGGATCTGCACATCGAACGCAATCGCCTGACACTGGATTTCTCGCGCTCGGCCAAGGCCTGCCTGGGGCCGGTCAACATCGCACGCTCGACCACGGTGGCGGCC
>CAIPUP010000211.1 GCA_903868285.1 uncultured beta proteobacterium | reverse complement strand
GATGTCTGCGAGCCGACCTGGGTCGGGGCAGAGCATCCGCTGTTCATCCTGTATACCTCGGGTTCCACCGGTAAGCCCAAGGGCGTGCAGCATTCCACGGCAGGCTATTTGCTGCATGCCATGCTGACCATGAAGTGGACCTTCGATCTCAAGCCGCAGGATGTGTTCTGGTGCACTGCCGACGTGGGTTGGGTCACCGGGCACACCTACATCGCCTATGGCCCGCTGGCTTGTGGCGCAACGCAAGTGGTATTCGAAGGTGTCCCGACCTATCCCGATGCCGGGCGCTTCTGGAAAATGATCGAGTCGCACAAGGTCAGCATTTTCTACACCGCACCGACCGCGATCCGCTCGCTGATCAAGGCCGGTGGCGATCTCCCCAAGCAATACGATATGTCGAGCCTTCGCATCCTGGGCAGCGTAGGCGAGCCGATCAACCCGGAAGCCTGGATGTGGTACTTCAACACGGTGGGTGGTGGGCGTTGCCCCATCGTCGACACCTGGTGGCAGACCGAAACCGGCGGGCACCTCATTACCCCGCTGCCCGGTGTGACATCGCTCAAGCCTGGCTCCTGCACCCTGGCCTTGCCCGGCATCATGGCCGACATCGTGGATGAGACCGGTCTGTCGGTCGAGCGCGGCAAGGGCGGCATCCTGGTGATCAAGCGTCCCTGGCCATCGATGATCCGCACCATCTGGGGCGATCCCGAGCGCTTCAAGAAGAGCTACTACCCGGAAGATTTCCACGGCAAGTATTACCTCGCCGGCGACGGCGCCAGTCGTGATCTGAACGGTTACTTCACCATCATGGGTCGTATCGACGATGTGCTCAACGTGTCGGGCCATCGTCTGGGCACCATGGAAATCGAATCGGCGCTGGTGGCCAACACTGCGCTGGTGGCCGAAGCGGCGGTGGTGGGACGTCCGGATGATCTGACCGGCGAGGCAGTGTGTGCTTTCGTCGTGCTCAAAGGCGCGCGACCATCTGGCGATGAGGCCAAGCGCATTGCGGCCGAGCTGCGCGACTGGGTTGGTCGCGAGATCGGCCCGATTGCTAAGCCCAAGGAAATCCGCTTTGGCGACAATCTGCCCAAGACACGCTCGGGCAAGATCATGCGACGTCTGCTGCGTTCGCTGGCCAAGGGCGAGGAAATCACCCAGGACGTTTCGACGCTGGAAAATCCCGGCATCCTCGAGCAGCTCAAGCAGGCGACTTGAGTACAACTGGGAGCACCGCCTCCCAGGCACTCCAGCAGGAGTCTGTGGAGCTGGCGTTGGACGGCATGACCTGTGCCGCCTGCGCCACCCGTATCGAGCGCAGTCTGAATCGTCTGCCCGGCGTCAGTGCGGCAGTGAATTTCGCCACCGAGACGGCGCAGGTGCAATTCGATCCGGCGCAATGCTCGGTCGATGCCTTGCTAAACGGTGTGGAGAAGGCGGGTTACCAGGCCCAGGTGCAGGCGTCTGGCACGCTGGTCGATCACGCACCGGCCTGGCAGCGCGCCCGGCGCGAGTTTGTCGTGGCCTTGTTGTTCACTGCGCCGCTATGGCTGGAGATGGTCGCCATGCTGGTAGGACGGCATGGTCTGGTGCCGGGCTGGTTGCAGTGGCTGCTGGCCACGCCGGTACAACTCTGGAGTGGCTGGCGCTTTTATCAAGGCGCCTGGCATGCCCTGCGTGGTGGAGCTGCCAACATGGATGTGCTGGTGACACTCGGCACCAGCATGGCTTACCTCTGGAGTGCCTGGGTGGTGAGCACTGGCGGTAGCCATCACCTGCATCTGTACTTTGAAGCGTCGGCCACTGTTATCACTTTGATTTTATTGGGAAAATTGCTAGAGGCTCGAGCCAAGACAAAAACCGCTGCGGCGCTCACCGCACTGGTGGGGTTACAACCGCAGCAGGCCTGGGTCGAGCGCGATGGCCAATTGCAATCTGTGCCCGTCGCAAGCCTCTCGCCGGGCGATCACTTCGTGGTGCGTCCGGGTGACAGCGTGCCCGTCGATGGCGAAGTGGTGCGGGGCGAATCCAGCATCGATGAATCCATGCTTACCGGTGAGGCCATGCCGGTGGTGAAACGCCAAGGCGAACGCCTCTATGCCGCCACCCTCAACGGCAATGGCCGGCTGGATTGCGTCGCGACGGGGACCGGCCGCAAGACCCTGCTGGCCGGCATCATTCGACTGGTGGCTCAGGCGCAGGGATCGAAGGCACCGGTGCAGGCGCTGGCCGATCAGGTATCAGCGGTGTTCGTGCCGGTGGTGGTGGGGCTGGCGCTGCTGACCTTCAGCGGATGGCTGTTGGTCGCGGATGTCGAGCAAGCGATGGTCAATGCGGTTGCGGTGCTGGTGATTGCCTGTCCCTGTGCGCTTGGACTGGCAACGCCGACCGCCTTGATGGTTGGCATCGGCCGCGCTGCACGCGCCGGCATTCTCATCCGCAATGCGGTGGCGCTGGAGTTGGCTGGTCGGATGCGTCGCCTGCTGATGGACAAGACCGGCACCCTGACCGAGGGTCATCCACAAGTGCTGAGCCTGCATCCGGTGGGTGGCGTATCCATCGCGCAGCTGGTGCAAATTGCCGCGTCGCTCGAGGCCGGCTCCAGCCATCCGCTGGCACAGGCGGTACTGCTGCGGGCCCAGGCCGATACTCTGGCATTGCAGCCGGTCAGCAACGCCCATGCCGTGCCCGGCAAAGGCAGCGAGGCTGTGCTGGATGGCCAGCGGTATCGCATTGGTTCACCCGCTTATCTGGTGGAGTCAGGCGTGCCGTTCGACAACGTCGCCATGGAAGCGTTGCGCGCCACTGGCAGCACCTTGATCGGTGTGGCACGCGAAAGCCAGTTTCTCGGCTGGCTGGCTATCGCCGATCCGATACGCAGCAATGCCGCCGAGGCGGTGGCCCGTTTGCAAGCAGCCGGCATCGAGGTGGTGATGATTTCTGGCGACCATGTGGTCACTGCGCGCGCTGTCGCCAGCCAGCTTGGCATCACGCAGGTGCTGGCAGGCGTTCTGCCGGCTGACAAAGCTGCCGAGGTGGCGCGCCAGCGTGTGCAGGGCGGGGAGTCAACCATGGTGGTGGGCATGGTCGGCGATGGCATCAACGATGCGCCGGCGCTGGCGGCGGCTGATGTGAGTTTTGCCATGGCCGGCGGCTCCGGCATTGCCATCGATGCTGCCGATGTCACCCTGATGCGTGGCGACTTGCTGACGCTGCCGGATGCGATCGATCTGTCGCGCCAGACCATTGCCAAGATTCGTCAGAACCTGTTCTTTGCGTTCATCTACAACATTCTTGGCATACCACTGGCTGCCTTCGGACTACTCAGTCCGGTACTGGCCGGTGCGGCCATGGCAGCCTCCTCGGTGTCGGTGGTGTTGAATGCGCTGCTGCTCAATCGCTGGCGACCCAAGGTTTACGTTTTATCCGAAGGCAAGGCTGCACCCAAAATCAATCCAAAGGAGATTCCATGACTGCAACGACGCTCAAGATCGCCGGCATGACCTGTCAGGGCTGTGTCGCCAGCGTCACCCGCATACTCAAGGCCCAGCCTGGTGTGAAGGATGCGCAGGTGTCGCTGGAGCAGGCCGAAGCGGTGCTGGAATTCGATCCGGCCATGACCGATGTCGAGCATCTGCGCAAGGCGATCGAGGATGGTGGTTACGAGGCGATATAAGCCAGCGATTCGATCCGCATTACGCCGCCGACAAGCCCTGCAGTCGCGCCAGTTCCAGGCGCAGATGCTTCAGTGCTGGCGTGACGATGGCGACAAAGTGCGCCTCACGCACGCGTCGCTGTGGCGCCGAGGTCATCAGATAGCCGCGCGCACCCTGATGCAACAAGGCCGATTGGCTGGCGCGCAAAGCCAGCACCGAGCCGTCCGCGCGCGCTTGCAATACGCCGATGAGATGTTCCTGACTGCCATCGAAGGGATTGGCTGCCAAGCGCAAAATGCGCTGCGTTAATTCATCAGCCTGTTCAGCGAGTTGCTCGGGGCGGTCATCCAGAAAGCGATTGACATGTCCCAGGCGTGATTCCACTTCCTTGATGGAGCCGATGGCAGCGCTGACCACGCCCAGGGCCATGCCGGTTTGCAGCAAGATGAAAGCCCCCTTGATGCGCTTGAGGTAGGGCGCGACCGGATCGGCGATCAAGCTCGAATCATCCACCAGCAGGTTATCGACCCGCACCGAAAAGGTATTCGTGCCCTCCATGCCGGAGAAGGCCGGGCAGCGACGCAGCATCACGCCGGGCGCATCACAGTCGAGCAGAAACATCACCTGATGCGAAGCGTCGTTGCCTTCAACCTGGGCTATCGCACCGAAGTAATGTCCCGGTCCGATATTGCTGACCCAGGGCAGGGTGCCGCTAACGCGATAGCCACCTGCCACCGGTGTCGCCTTGAGTTGCATGGTCTCGATACCGGAGAACGTCTTCATCGGGTTGGACAAGGCGGTGCCACCCAGGGTGACACCGGCGGCATGATCCTCCAGTCGGCGTTGGATCAAAGCGCTGTTGCCAGATTGCTCGATATACAGGCCGCAGACGTCCTGACACCAAGTCATGAATCCTGTTGACATGCAGACCCTGGAAACCTCGCTCATAGCCAGAATTGCAGCAACGTAATCATTGTCACCACGCGGCGCAGCCAGTTGATGACGATAGACCCCGGCCTCACCCAGGGCGCGCAGGACTTCCCCTGGGTAGTAGCCCTCGCGGTCGATGCTTTGCACCAGTGGCGCCAGTGTTTTGCTGGCAATCTGGCGCACTGCGTCCAGTATTGAATACGTTTGAACAGGAGCAGGGAAGTCAGCCACGGCAGTATTCATGGCGCTACTCGGCCAGTGCAATGGAAAAGGCGATGGGATTGCGCATGCTGTTGGCCACTGGCGAATAGAAGTTGGCATGCTTGACGATCTCGTCCAAGTGTTCACGACTGGCGTCACCTTCAATAATCACTTTGACGCGGATTTCCTGAAATCCCATTTGTGGCGGCAGCATTTCCGCCCCACCGGCGCCCCAGGCCGCCGGATTACCGATATCGCCTTCGAGCATCAGTTCCAGTTTTGACAGGCGCACCTGACGCAGTGTCGCTACTGCAGTGATGCCAACACCCAGGCATCCACCTAGTGCCGACAGCACGACTTCGCCTGGTGCTGGTGCGGTGTTCTGGCCGAACAGGGCCAGCGGTTCATCCACCACGACTGGATGATGATCGGCGACATAGCTGAAGGAGCGGTACTGCCCCTCCATGACCGTGTGTACCTTGTTGGTGCCGCGCCGCGCCGGATTGGCGCGCCCTTGCTCGGCAAAGGCCATCAGACCATCACGATCAATCGGACGCAGATAGGTACGCACGGTCAGGTTGGCAGGTGCATTGGAGAGATCGGTCATGGGTCAAATCCTTGATTGAAAAAGCAGATTTGTGGAGCGTCCGTGTTGCAGGGGCATTGCGTCGCGGCTCAGGCCGCCAGCGGTGGCATACCCTGTTCGATTGGTAGCGAAGCATCGCGTGACCATTCGTTCCAGGAGCCGAAGTACATCTTCACCTTGTCAAAGCCGGCTTCCTTGAGTGCCAGGTAGGTATTGGAGGCGCGCGCGCCTTTGAAGCAATACAGATAAATGGTCGACTCCGGCGTGGCACCCACGGTGCGCGCCTCGGCCTGAATTTCAGCCGGCGCCTTGAACATCGGTCCGCTGGCGGTGGGCTTCATCAGGCGATACCACTCGATCCATTTCGCCCCCGGCAAACGCCCCTTGCGTGGCGCGAAATCTGGTCCATAAGGCGACGAACTGGTGCCGACCCACTCATCGACGTCGCGTACATCGAGTTTGATCACACTCGGATCGGCCAGAGCCTTGAGCATCTCGTAGCGATCGATCATGACCTGCCCGGGGGTGATATGCAGCGGGAAACTGGCTGGCGTGCTGTGAGCCGGCGCGGTCGACAGAGGCATGCCAGCCTTGGTCCAGGCGCCCAGTCCGCCATGCAGCACTTTGATTTTGGGGTAGCCGAAGTAAGTCAGCAGGAAGTAGCCACGGCAGGACTGACCAAAGCCGGAGTTCATGGTGTCCTCATAGAGCACCGCAGTTTCCTTGCCCGACAAGCCGATGCGTCCGAACTCCTCGGCAAATTTGGCTTCCATCTCCTTGAGTCCCTCGGGGGTGGATGTGGCCAGGTAGGTAAAGATGTCGCGCAGATTGACCGCGCCAGGAATGTGTCCGGCGGCATAGGCCTCGGGGTCACGGGTATCAATGATGACCAGCGGCTCGCTGTTGCCTGCTTGATTCAGTTCCTGTGGGCTGATGAGTATTCCGGTCGACATGCTGATCCCCTTGCTGAGAAAGCCCCGGAGGGCGGTTGGATTGCGCCTGTATTCAACGCTGCCCTTTCGCAGTGCCCGGGATCGTTTCCGAGATGTTGCGATGTCGTGCAGCGGTGCCTGCTCACCCCTATCGCAACAGCCATGCCAGCGCCAACGTAATGCAGGGGCTTTCGATGCATTCTCAAAAAAATTAATAAAAACAGATAGTTATGGTTTGTGCGGCGAGCGAGCGTCAGTGGCCTTCGATATCCATCTCGACCATGGTTCGAAACCTGCTTATCAATGTTCACAATTTGTCGACAAAGGGAGTGTTGTTGATGCGCCCTGCAATACCAAACGACACACCCGAGCCGGCTGCGCCGTCGACGCCAGCCTCACGCGCCAGGGCCGAACACTGGCAGGAGCGCGAGTTGTTGATCCTGCGCGAGATGGCACGTCTGGTTGGCAAGAGCCTGGAGCCGGCCCATGTCATTCGTGATGTGCTGCATCTGCTGTCGGAATTCATTGGCTTGAACCGTGGACGTCTGCTGCTGGTCGACCCCGGCAGCGGCATGCTCAAAATCCGACATGCTTACGGCTTGAGCCGGAGCGAAATCGCGCGCGGTCAGTTCGCGCCCAGTGAAGGCATCACCGGGCGTGCCTTCAGCAGTGGTATGACAGTCATCGTGCAGGACATCGACGCAGACTCGGAATACCTTGGGCGCACCGTCACGCGGGCCAGTCTGCCGCAGGAAACGGTTTCCTACATTGCCCATCCACTGGCAGTGGATGGGGTGGTGGTCGGTGTTCTGGCAGCGCATCGGCTACGGCGACGCGACCGCGCGCTGGCCGACGATGTGGCTTTGCTTCGGGTAGTGGCAGCGTGGATCGCCCAGATACTGAAAATCAATCAACAGCTGGAACAACGCACTGCCGCGCTGGTGTCGGAGAACGCCACGCTCAAGTCGGCGCTGCAGCGCAGCCCGGCTGCACATGGCATCGTCGGTGAATCAGCTGGCATGCGGCAGCTGTTCGAGCAATTGGAGCTGGTGTCGCAGACCACCGCAACGGTATTGCTGCTGGGGGAGTCCGGTACTGGCAAGGAAATGTTCGCACGCGCCCTGCATCTGTCGAGTCCGCGACGCGATGCGCCGTTTGTGCGCGTCAATTGCGGTGCGATACCGGAAGCGCTGTTTGAGTCCGAACTATTCGGGCATGAGAAAGGGGCATTTACCGGCGCCACGACCAGTCGTGCAGGCAAGTTCGAACAGGCCAATCAGGGCACGCTGTTCCTGGATGAAGTGGGGGACTTGCCGCTGGCCATGCAGGTGAAACTGTTACGGGTGTTGCAAGAGCGGGTTATCGAACGTATCGGTGGCTCGCGCGAGATTGCACTCGATGTGCGCCTCGTTGCGGCCACCAGCCGGGATCTCAATCAGTTGGTGCGCGAAGGGCAGTTTCGCCTGGACTTGTTCTATCGCCTGAATGTCGTCCCGCTGCGTTTGCCCGCATTGCGGGAGCGCAGCGAGGACATTCCCGCGCTGGCGCGACACCATCTGCATCAGATCAATCAGCAATATGGCCGCGATGCCAACCTGACCGAGCATGCATTACGGGCGCTGGCAGCCTATCCCTGGCCGGGCAACGTGCGGCAGCTGCGTAACTTGATTGAGCGCCTGGTGCTGCTGGCACGTCAGCCCGCCATTGATGCGGCCATG
>CAIPUP010000210.1 GCA_903868285.1 uncultured beta proteobacterium | reverse complement strand
ACATCAACGCACGCAGCGCCGTCACTGCCCTGACGCATGAACGGGTGCAGGCCTGGGTTGCGCTCTATCGCGCCGTCGGCGGCGGCTGGAGCGCGCCATGAATAAAACCCAGGCCTTGCCCTCCGCCATCCATCCATCCTTGAATCGCGCCCCCAATCAGTCCTACACCATGACCAATCCCAAACCCAAGCGCATCCAACCACTGCTCCCGATCTGCGGCGCGCTCGTTAGCGTGCTCATTGGCGTAATCATTGGCGTAATCATTAACGCGATCAGTGCAAGCGCCTATGCACAACAAGACAGCAAGGCCGGCAAAGGCAAGGCCGCGCTGACGGTGCAGGTGGTGCAGGCACAGCGTGCCGACTGGCCGCTGCAACTGCGCGCCAGCGGCAATATCGCTGCCTGGCAGGAAGCCATTCTCAGCGCCGAGGTTGGCGGGCTGCGTATTGCGGAGATCACGGTCAACGTCGGTGACAGCGTCAAGGCCGGACAGGTGCTGGCAACGCTGGACAGCGCATCGGTACAAATCGATCTGGCCCAGGCCCAGGCCACGCTGGCCGAGGCTGCGGCAGCACTGACCGAGGCGCGCGCCAATGCCACCCGGGCGCGCGAGGTGCAAGCTAGTGGCGCCGTCAGCCAGCAGCAGGTCTCGCAATGGCTGACGGCCGAGAAAACCGCCGAGGCACGATTGCTGTCGGCCCAGGCGCAGCGCGACGCGCAGCAACTGCGCCTGGCCCGCAGTAGTGTGCTGGCGCCCGATGCCGGCACCATCTCCAGTCGCCTGGCCACGCTGGGCGCGGTAGTGGCACCAGGACAGGAACTGTTTCGACTGATCCGTGGCGACCGGCTGGAGTGGCGGGCCGAAGTCACCGCCACCGAGCTGGCGCAACTGCGCAGCGGACAGAGCGCCCAGGTTGCGGCACCGGCCAGCGCGCAGGGTGGCGCACCAAGCAACAACAGCATGCTCAGCGGACGTATCCGCATGCTGGCACCGACCGTGGACGTGCAAAGCCGCAACGCCCTGGTCTATGTCGATCTGCCAGCCAATGCCATGCGTGCCGGACTGCGTCCCGGCATGCAGGTACGGGGCGAATTCGCGCTTGGCAATGCCAACGCCCTCAGCCTGCCACTGCAAGCGATCTCGATGCGCGACGGCTTTTCCTATGTCTTCGCAGTCGGCGATGACCAGCGCGTGCGTCAGATCAAGGTACAGCTTGGCCGACGCAGCATGGACCGGGTCGAGATCAGCAGTGCCATCGACAACAAGGCACGCTATGTTGCAGCCGGCACCGCCTTTCTCAGTGACGGCGATCTGGTGCATGTGGTGCCGGGTTCGGCCGCAGCTTCGGCCGCAGTTCCAACAGCGACTAAAGCACCATGAAGCAGGATTCGCCACAACACGGCGGGCTGAACGTATCGGCCTGGTCGATCCGCAATCCGGTACCGGCGCTGATGGCCTTTGTGCTGCTCAGCCTGGCCGGGATGCTGTGCTTCAGCCTGATGAAGGTGCAGAACTTTCCCGACCTCGATCTGCCCACCATCACCGTCAGCGCCGCCCTGCCGGGTGCCGCACCGGGCCAGCTGGAAACCGATGTGGCGCGCAAACTCGAGGACAGCATCTCCACCTTGCAGGGGGTGAAGCACATCTACACCAAGGTGCAGGATGGCAGCGTCACCCTGACTGCCGAGTTCCGGCTGGAAAAGCCGGTGCAGGAGGCGCTCGACGATGTGCGCTCGGCGGTGTCCCGGGTGCGTGCCGATCTGCCCGGCGATTTGCGTGATCCGGTAGTCACCCGACTGGATATTGCCAGCACCCCGGTGCTGGCCTACACCGTGGCCACCAGTAGCGCAGCAACCAGCGGTGACACGACAGATGGTGACACGACAGATGCCGTCACACGCCTGGACGAGGAAGGACTGTCCTGGTTTGTCGACAACACCATTGCCCGCCGTCTGCTGACGGTGCGCGGCGTTGGCGCGGTTACCCGGGTCGGTGGTGTTAACCGTGAAATCAATGTGTTACTCGATCCGGCGCGACTGCAATCGCTGGGTGCCAGTGCCGCCGACATCTCACATCGCCTGCGACTGACGCAACAGGAAAGCGCCGGCGGGCGCACCGATCTGCTGGGCGGTGAGCAGCCGGTGCGCACCCTCGGCACGGTGCAAAACGCCAGCGAACTGGCCGCCATGCCGATCACCCTGCCCGACGGCCGCCAGCTGCGCCTCGATCAACTGGCCACCATCCGTGATGGCATTGCCGAGCGCCGCTCAGCCGCGTTTCTCGATGGCAAGCCGGTGGTCGGCTTCGAGGTTTCGCGCAGTCGTGGTGCGAGTGAAATCGAAGTCGGCCGTGGTGTGCGCAAGGCACTGGCCGAACTGCGTACCGCCCACCCCGATCTGATCCTCACCGAGGCCTTCGATTTCGCCACACCGGTGCAGGAGGAATACGACGGTTCGATGTGGTTGCTGTACGAAGGTGCCCTGCTGGCGGTGATCGTGGTGTGGCTGTTCCTGCGCGACTGGCGCGCCACCTTTGTCTCGGCGGTGGCGCTGCCACTGTCGGTGATTCCGGCTTTCATCGGTATGTATTTCTTCGGTTTCAGCGTCAATGTGGTGACACTGCTGGCGCTGTCGCTGGTGGTTGGCATCCTGGTCGACGATGCCATTGTTGAAGTGGAAAACGTGGTGCGCCATCTGCGCATGGGCAAATCGCCGTACCAGGCGGCGATGGAAGCGGCCGATGAAATCGGTCTGGCGGTGATCGCCACCACCTTCACCCTGATCGCGGTGTTTCTGCCGACCGCCTTCATGAGCGGCATCGCCGGCAAATTCTTCAAGCAATTCGGCTGGACCGCGTCCTTCGCTGTGTTCGCCTCGCTGATGGTGGCACGCATGCTGACGCCGATGATGGCGGCCTATATGCTGCGCGCGCTGGGTGCGCATGAAGCCGATGGCCGGCTGATGCAGGGCTACCTGCGGCTGGCCGCATGGTGTTTGCAGCATCGCCTGCTAACGGTGCTGGCCTCAGGCGCGTTCTTCGTTGGCTCGCTGATGCTGATTCCGCTGCTGCCCACCGGCTTCATTCCAGCCGACGATCTGTCGCAGACCCAGGTGCATGTCGAGCTGGCACCGGGCGCCACGCTGCAAAACACCGTGGCCAGTGCCGAGCAGGCACGGCAACTGATTGAAAACATTCCGTATGTACGCAGCGTCTACACCACCATTGGTGGCGGTGCCGCCGGCTCCGATCCGTTTGCCCCGCAGGGTGCAGCGGAAGTACGCAAGGCGGTGCTCACCATCCGTCTGGAAGACCGTGCGCAACGACCGGTGCGAAAGCAAGTGACCGAGCAACAACTGCGCGAGGCATTGCAGGCGCTGCCAGGTGCGCGCACCAAGGTCGGCCTGGGCGGCTCGGGCGAAAAATTCATCCTGGTGCTGGCGGGCGAAGATCCACGCGCACTGGCCGAAGCCGCGCTGGCGGTGGAAAAGGATCTGCGCACCATCCCCGGCATCGGCAATATCGCCTCCACCGCCGCGCTGGTGCGACCGGAACTGGCCGTACGTCCCGATCCGCTGCGAGCCGCCGACCTCGGCGTGTCGACCGCCGCCATCGGTGAAACCCTGCGTGTGGCCACCATCGGCGATTACGACGTGGCACTGGCCAAGCTCAACCTCGATCAGCGCCAGGTACCGATCGTGGTGCGCCTGGCCGCCGACGCGCGACGCGATCTGTCATTGCTGCAACGCCTGAATGTGCCATCGAGCAAGCCGGGAGGTGCACCGGTCATGCTGGGCCAGGTTGCCACGCTGGAACTGTCCAGCGGCCCGGCCCTGATCAGCCGCTACGATCGCGCGCGCAATGTGAATTTTGAAATCGAGCTCTCGGGCATGCCCTTGGGCGAAGTGACGCATGCCGCATCACAGTTGCCCAGCCTGAATGCCCTGCCTCCGGGGGTGCGTCAGACCACGGTCGGTGATGCCGAAGTGATGGAGGAGCTGTTTGCTTCGTTTGGCCTGGCCATGCTCACCGGTGTGCTGTGCATCTACATCGTGCTGGTACTGCTGTTCAAGGATGTGCTGCAACCGGGCACCATCCTGGCAGCGCTGCCGCTGTCGCTGGGCGGTGCATTCGTCGGGCTGCTGCTGGCGGGCAAGAGTTTTTCCATGCCCTCGCTCATCGGCCTGATCATGCTGATGGGCATCGCCACCAAGAACTCCATTCTGCTGGTGGAATACGCGGTAATGGCCCGACGCGATCACGGCATGACGCGACTGCAGGCGCTGCTGGACGCCTGCCACAAGCGCGCCCGGCCGATCATCATGACCACCATCGCCATGGGTGCCGGCATGCTGCCGATTGCCATCGGCGCTGGCGTGGCCGACCCATCGTTTCGCAGCCCGATGGCAGTGGCCGTGATTGGCGGCCTGATTACCTCCACCTTTCTCAGCCTGTTGGTGATTCCGGTGGTGTACACCCTGGTGGATGATCTGGAGCATCGCCTGGTGCGTGGCTGGCAGGCGCTGCAGAACCGCTTGCAAAAGAATCGGCATTGAACCCAACACCCACCACAGGCAATACCGGCACTGCCAACTTGCCTGCACCGGATAGCGAAGCTGCCGAACACAGCACCGTGTTGCTGGCACACATTCGCGAGCGCATCGCACAGGCTGGTGGCTGGATCAGCTTCGCCGATTACATGGCGCTATGTCTGTATGCACCGGCGCTAGGCTATTACATGGCTGGTGCACGCAAGCTCGGCGCGGATGGGGACTTCATCACTGCACCCGAGCTGTCACCCTTGTTCGGGCAGTGCCTGGCGCAATGGCTGATGCGCAGCGACGGTGTCATGCAGCCCGACAGCGATGGCATCCTGGAGATCGGCGCCGGCTCCGGCGTGCTGGCCGCCGCCATGCTGGAAGAACTGGAACAACAGCAGGCCCTGCCAGCACGCTACTTCATACTTGAACTGTCGGCCGAGCTACGCCAGCGTGCGCGCGACACCCTGGCAGCGCGAGTGCCGCATCTGCTCGAGCGTGTGACCTGGCTCAATCAATTGCCGCCACAATTCCATGGCCTGGTGCTGGGTAACGAAGTGCTGGACGCCCTGCCTTGCGAATTGCTGCGGCTGCATCAGGGCCAGGCCTGGCAACGCGGCGTCATTTGCACCGACCATGGACTGGCGTTCAGCGACCGGCCGTTATCGCTGGATGATGGCGCACTCGGGCAGCAAGCCGCAACGCTGCTGCAACAGCTGGGCGATGCCTGTGCAAGCCAGGCCTATGTCACCGAAGTGCAATTGCAGGCGCAGGGACTGATACGGTCTTTGGGGGCCATGCTGCACCATGGCGCGGTGCTGATGATCGACTACGGCTTTGCTGCCAGCGAGTACTACCATGCGCAGCGCAATCGGGGCACGCTGATGTGCCACTACCGCCATCGCAGTCATGACGATCCGTTTTTCTGGCCGGGACTGCAGGACATCACCTGCCATGTCGACTTCAGCGCCATGATCAACGCCGCCAAGGCAAGCGGGCTGGATTGCCTTGGTTTCACTTCGCAAGCGGGGTTTTTATTGCATAGCGGGCTGATCGATCTGGTGCAGCGCGTCCCGGTCGATGACCAAGCGCGCTATCTGGGCATGAGCAATGTGGTAAACCGTCTGACTTCGCCGGCCGAGATGGGTGAGCTGTTCAAGGTCATCGCCTTGATGCCGGCCGCTAACGCAACAACTGCACTGCCGGGCTTTGTGCATCAGCGGCAGGTTTGAGAAAAGATTCACGCATGGCTGATACCGAACTGTTTTCCCTGGGCACCTGGATTGCCTTTTATTCCATCGCCCTGATTGCCGGCGTGACGCAAGGTGCTTTCGGCTTTGGCTACCCGGCCATCGCCACGCCGACGCTGGTGCTGTTCACCGATGTCAAGACCGCCATCGTGGTGAACATGGTGCCCAACCTGTGCGTGAACTTTTTGTCGATCCTGCGCGGCGGAAACTATCGCGCCAGTCTGCTGCCGCACTGGCCGGTGGCGGTATACACCCTCATCGCTTCGTTTCTCGGTGCGCTGTTCCTCATCGTGGCACCCGGCGAACCGCTGCGCCTGGCGCTGGCGCTGATGGTGTTTGCCTATTTGTATTCAGACCGCATCCGGGCGCTGGACTGGTCCTGGTTGCATCGACGTCCGCGCACCGGGCAACTGGTCTTCGGCAGCATCGGTGGCTTTTTTTCCGGCACCGTGAACCTGTCGATGCCACCGCTGCTGATCTATTTCATGCTGCTGGAAATGGCACCGACGGCCATGGCGCAGATACTCAACCTGTGCTTTTTCGGTGGTCGCCTGATTCAGGGTGTGACCCTGGGCATTGCCGGCGAACTGCCGCCAGGCATCATGCTCTACACCCTGCCCACTGCCGTGGTGGCAGTGGGTGGCCTGTACTTCGGCGGCTGGGTGCAGGACAAGATCGATGCCCGGCTCTGGCGCAAGGCGCTGCGTGGCGTGCTGCTGATCATGGGCTGCGCCCTCACCTGGCAGGGCGGCAGCTGGATCTGGCAGCACTGGTTGCGCTAGTTGCTCCGGGGTCGCTACACCGGCACCAGCATGCCGCGCTGCACCGCTGGCCGGGCGCTGATCTGATCGAACCAGCGCTTGACGTTGGGATACTGCGCCAGATCGGTCTTGTGCCACTCATGCCGCGACACCCAGGGATAGGTCGCGATGTCGGCGATGGAATAGTCGCCGGCCAGAAATGCCTGCTCGCCCAGCCGCTTGTCCAGCACCCCATACAGCCGATCTTTTTCGCGTGTGTAGCGCTCGATGCCATAGGGAATCTGTTCCTTGGCTGCACGCAAGAAATGATGGCACTGACCAAACATCGGGCCGACACTGGCCATCTGGAGCATCAGCCATTCGGTGACCGCCCAGCGGCTGCGTGCATCGGCCGGTAACAACTGTCCGGTCTTGCTGGCCAGATAGAGCAGGATCGCGCCCGATTCCATCAGGCTGATGGGTTTGCCGTCCGGGCCGTCGCTATCGACAATGGCGGGAATTTTTCCGTTTGGGTTGAGCTTGAGAAATTCCGGTGCGAACTGCTCGTCCTTGCCGATATTGATTTTGTGCACGTTGTAGGCCAGCGCGCATTCCTCCAGCATCACCGACACCTTGCGTCCGTTCGGCGTACCCCACGTGTAGAGTTCGATCATGTTTGTCTGCTCCCTGAAAATTCACTGCGGTAAGAAATGTTGAACGCAGCGAGTGTACCGAAAGCGCTGCCGCTCCCTTAACCGATGAACGCCCGATGATCAAATGGCTGCTGACACTATTGCTCGCACTGATCGCGCTGGGCCTGCTCACGCCCTGGCTGCGCCGTCACGGATTGGGCCGATTGCCTGGTGATCTGCAGTGGCATTGGCGCGGCCGGCAATGGCAACTGCCCATCACCAGCACGCTGTTGCTGTCAGCGGCGGCGACCCTGCTCGGCCGGCTGTT
>CAIPUP010000209.1 GCA_903868285.1 uncultured beta proteobacterium | reverse complement strand
GGCCTCCCAGACGCTGCTGGCGCGCGCGGAGATCACCCAGGGTGCATCGCGCCTGTATGCCAATCAGACGGTGGAAGCGGATATCGCGCTTGGCGAAGCCGCCCCCGGCAACAACAGCGCCAATAACACCGGCAACGCAAGTGTGGCCGCCTGGAGTGTGCCGGCCGCAGCACTGGTGCGTAACGCCGAGCGGCTGCAGGTCTATGTGCGCAGCAGCACCGGCTTTCGCGCGGTGAGCGTGAACCTGTTGCGTGATGGCGCAAGCGAAGTGCAGCTCAGCGGTGCATTGCGGGCCGAGGACCAGGTGGTGGTGCGTGGTGTTGCCGCCATCAAGGCCGCGCTGGCTGGCATCGGGGGCGAATGATGCAAGGCGGGCCGCTGGCAAGATTGGTCGAATTTGCCCTGGCGCAGCGGCTGTTGGTGAGCGTGCTCACCTTGTTGGCGGCGGGGGCCGGCGCTATCAGTCTGTTGAACCTGCCGATCGATGCCTTTCCGGATGTGTCCTCGACCCAGGTCAAGATCATCATGAAGGCACCCGGCATGACGCCGGAGGAGGTCGAGGCGCGCGTAGTGGCGCCGATCGAACAGGAAATGCTGGGTATCCCCGGGCAGCGCATGTTGCGCTCGGTATCCAAATACGCCATTGCCGATGTCACATTGGATTTTCGCGATGGCGTCGATGTCTACTGGGCGCGCCAGCAGGTGTCGGAGCGGCTGGTGAATGTGTTGCGCGATCTGCCTGCGGGCGTGACTGGCGGTATG
Source organism: uncultured beta proteobacterium (assembly GCA_903868285.1). GTDB lineage: Bacteria > Pseudomonadota > Gammaproteobacteria > Burkholderiales > SG8-39 > CAIPUP01. The sequence continues at coordinate 1,044 of CAIPUP010000209.1, read as the reverse complement.
GCACCGATCACCACGCCGCTGGGCGAGATGCTGATGTTCACCATCGAGGGCGAGGCCTCGCTGGAGCAAAAGCGTGGTGTGCTGGACTGGGTGATACGTCCGGCGCTGCGCACCTTGCCCGGGGTGGCTGATGTCAATGCGCTGGGTGGCATGGTGCGCAGCTTCGAGGTGGTGCCGGATGCCGCAGCGCTGACGGCGCGTGGCATCAGCCTGCAGCAGTTGCGCATGGCTATCGAGGGCAATAACCGCAACGATGGTGCCGGACGCTTGTCGCAGGGCGAGGAAACGCTGTTGGTGCGGGCCGAGGGGGCGATCCGCAGCCTGCAAGATCTGGCGGCGGTGGTGGTCGCCAATCGTGGTGCGCAGCCGGTGCGGGTGAGCGATGTGGCACAGGTGCGCATTGGCAGTCTTACCCGTTACGGTGCGGTGACGCATGGTGGCAAGGGTGAGGCGGTGCAGGGTCTGGTGCTGGGTTTGCGCGGTGCCAACGCTAATGAAGTGGTGCAGGGTGTACGCGCCCGTCTGGCCGAGCTCGCGCCCAGCCTTCCCCAGGGCATGACGCTGGATATCTTCTATGACCGTGGTGTGCTGGTGGAGCGAGCCGTCGGTACGGTCAGTCGCGCCCTGCTCGAGGCCGTGGTGTTGGTGCTGGTACTGCTCATATTGTTTTTGGGCGACTGGCGCGCTGCCCTGGTGGTGGCAGCAGCGTTACCGCTGTCGGCCTTGCTGACTTTTTTACTCATGGGGCAGGCCGGTCTGTCAGCCAACCTGATGAGCCTGGGCGGCCTGGCCATTGCCATAGGCATGCTGGTCGATGGTGCGGTGGTGGTGGTGGAGAACATCGCCACCCATCTGGCGCAACCCTCGCCACTGCCTCGGCTGCATCGCATCTATCGTGCGGTACGCGAGGTGATTGCGCCAGTGACGGCCGGCATTGTCATCATCATCATCGTGTTTCTGCCATTGCTCAGTTTGCAGGGACTGGAGGGCAAGTTATTCACGCCAGTGGCGTTGACCATCGTGTTCGCACTGGCAGCATCATTG
>CAIPUP010000208.1 GCA_903868285.1 uncultured beta proteobacterium | reverse complement strand
GCCCTGAATCGCCGCAATGCGTGCGATTCCCAACACATCGCCTTTCTTGGCATTGCCCCCGGTGATCAGGCGCAAGGTTGCCGGTCGCATGCTGATCAGTCCGCTAGCGCGCGCCACCCGGTGTGTTTCGGCCTTGGCGCCAACGTCCACCATGTGTGCCTGCCCTGCGCCGTCAAAGTGCGTCAGGCCTGAGGCCGGCGCAACGCGGCTTCTGGCCCTGGCCGTGCTTGCGGGCTTGGATACGGCTTTGACTTTGCTGCGGTTGGGAGGATTCACGTTGGATGTCCTGCGATGGTGGGGTGACGGAAAAGGAAAATGCCTCCCATTCTGCCAAACAAACCCTGCTGCGCCCCGCGTATCATAGGTGCATGAAAACATTCATGTTCTTGCGTGTTGGCGTGCTGTGCGCCGCGCTGCTCATGCCGCGTGCCTGGAGCCAGGGCTTACCCGAGTTGGGTGACAGTTCCAGCACGGTGTTCTCGCCGCTGTTCGAGCGCCGCATCGGCGAACAGGCCATGCGCGATATCCGCATGTATGAGCCCGCGTTCATCGATGACCCTGAACTCACGGCTTACATCAGCCGTCTGGGCGCTCGGCTGGTCAGCGTCAGTCCTGATGCGCGTCAGGACTTCGAGTTCTTTTTTATGCGCGATCCGAACATCAACGCGTTTGCCATGCCAGGAGGGTTTGTCGGGGTCAATACCGGGCTGGTGCTGGCTTCCCAAACCGAGTCGGAGGTGGCCTCTGTGCTGGGACATGAAGTGGCGCACGTGACGCAACGCCATATTGCGCGTAACTTCGGTCGCATGGACCAGATGTCGGTGGTCAGCATTGCGGCCATGGTGGTGGCGGTGCTGGCGGCCAAAGGCAATAGTCAGGTCAGTCAGGCCGCAATGACTGCAGCCAGTGCTGGCAGCCTTCAAGCGCAGATCAACTACACCCGAGAATTCGAACGCGAGGCCGATCGCGTTGGCTTCAATTTGTTGGAGAGCGCCGGATTTGACGTCAACGCGATGCCGGTTTTTTTCGAGCGTTTGCAAAAAGCTGGCAGGGTGTACGAGACCGGTGCGCCAGCTTATTTGCGCACCCACCCGCTGACCATAGAGCGTATTTCCGACATGCAGAACCGCATCAAGGAATCGCATTACAAGCAAACGCAAGACGGGCCGGACTTTCATTTCGTCAAGGCACGACTGCGTGCCGAGCTTGGACGGCCGCAGGAGGCCGTGGCGGCTTTTGAAGAGCAGTTGCGCGAACGGCGTTTCACCAGTGAGCCGGCGGCGCATTACGGGCTGGCCTTTGCATTGAATCGTGCCAAGCAGTTTGCTCGCGCTGACAGTGAGATCAATCTGGTACGCAAGACGGTAGCCTTTAACCCTATCGTTGAGACGCTAGCGGCGCGCAATAAGCTCGAGGCGGGAGCGGTGGCCGAGGCCACAGAAATTCTGCGTGCTGCTTCGGCACGCCTGCCGGCCTATCGGCCGTTGCAATATGCGATGGTGGATTTGCTACAGGCTTCCGGACAGCATGCAGCAGCGGTGAATCTATTGCTGGAGCAGGTCAAGAACCATCCGCGCGAAATCAAGTTGCATAGTTTGTTGTCGAAATCCTATGCCGCGCTGGGCAAGCGTCTGCTGTCACATCAATCGCTGGCGGAAACCTACTACCTGCAGGGCGCGCTGGTGCCGGCGCAGGAGCAGTTGCAGCTGGCACTCAAGGCCGGCGATGGCGATTTCTATGCCATGTCGCGTATCGATGCGCGTTTGCGCGAGGTGCGCCAGCGCATGGCCGAAGAGAAGCGTCAGCGCTAATCAGCGCCCCTTATCGGTGCATCAAAACAACCGGTTGGAGGCTTGATTGACCCCGGCGCACAATTCCCGCTCGTGAATCCAAGGCGTTCCATCGAACTTTGATCGAGGGACGACGTTTCGCTGCTCAGGAATTGCCCTGCCCATGACTGTTATTCCCATCACTGTTGCACCCGCTGCTGGCGCTCAGACTGAAGCCGCCGCTCCTGAGACTGGTCCCGCGACGAGTCCCGAGGCTGGCGAGGGACGCGAGCTGCATCACACCACGTGCTACATGTGCGCCTGCCGTTGCGGCATACAGGTGACGCTGGAGCAGGGGCGAGTGCGATTCATCCAGGGCACGCGCGAGCATCCGGTCAATCAGGGTGTGCTGTGTGCCAAGGGATCGGCCGGCATCATGAAGCAATACTCGCGCGCCAAATTGCGTCAGCCGCTGATGCGCAAGCCGGGTAGCGAGCGTGGCAAGGGCGAGTTCGTGCCAGTGTCCTGGGACGATGCGCTGAAACTTCTCACCGAACGTTTGCGCGCGATACGCGCCAGTGACCCCAAACGTCTGGCCTTCTTCACCGGACGCGATCAGATGCAGGCGCTCACGGGCTTGTGGGCGCAACAGTTCGGCACCCCCAACTGGGCCGCCCATGGTGGCTTTTGCTCGGTCAACATGGCGGCGGCCGGGCTTTATTCGATTGGCTATTCGTTCTGGGAGTTCGGCGCGCCCGATTGGGATCACGCCCGCTACTTCGTGCTCTGGGGTGTGGCCGAGGACCACTCCTCCAATCCGATCAAGATCGGGCTGGACAAACTCAAGCAGCGTGGCGCGAAGTTCGTTTCGATCAATCCGGTACGTACCGGCTATTCGGCCATTGCCGATGAGTGGGTGCCGGTGCGTCCGGGCAGCGATGGCCTGCTGGCCTTGTCGATGGTGCATGTGCTGCTCACGCGCGGCCTGATCGACAGCGAGTTTCTGGCGCGCTACACCAATGCGCCCTGGCTGGTGGTGCAGTCACCCGGTGTGGCTGGCGACGGCTTGTTTGTGCGTGATGCCGAAGGGCATCCGCTGGTCTGGGATGAGCGCGAACAGCGCCTGGTGAATGGTGGCTTGCCCGAGATCACACCAGCCCTGTTCGGCACGCGCTTGCTGGCCGATGGCCGGCGTGTCAGCAGCGTGTTGCAGCTGGCGTTTGATCGCTACACCGAGGCGCGTTATGCGCCGACAGCGGTGGCTGAGGAAACCGGTGTGCCGGCCGAGGTCATCGAGCGTCTGGCGCTGGAGATGGCGGCTGCCGCCTTCGAGCAGACCATCGAGCTGCCCATCCGCTGGACCGATGTCTATGGTCGCAGTCACGACAAAGTGGTGGGGCGTCCGCTGGCGATGTATGCCATGCGTGGTATCTCGGCGCACTCCAATGGCTTTCAGAGTTGCCGCGCCCTGCATTTGATTCAGATGCTGCTGGGCGCACTCGAGGGACCGGGGAACTTCCGCGCCAAGGCACCCTTTCCCAAGCCGGTGCCGCCACCACAATTGCCCGAGAACAATCCGCAGGTGATCGATGCCGCGAATACGCCACTGACGCGAACGCCTCTGGGTTTCCCGCAGCGACCGGAAGACCTTGCCATCGATGCCGAGGGTCGGCCGCTGCGCATCGACAAAGCCTATTCCTGGGAAGCGCCGCTGGCCGCGCACGGTGCCATGCATCGGGTGATTACCAATGCCGCCAACGCCGACCCTTACAGCATCGATACGCTGATTCTGTTCATGGCCAATATGGCCTGGAACTCCAGCATGGACACACTGGCAGTACGCGAGGCGCTGCAGCGCAAACAACCCGGCAAAGACAATCAGCGCGGCGAGGACTACGCCATTCCCTTTCTGGTGGTGGTGGACGCGTTCCATTCCGAGACGGTGGCCTACGCCGATCTGGTGTTGCCCGACACCACCTATCTTGAGCGCTACGATGCCATCTCGCTGCTGGACCGGCCGATTTCCGAGCCTGATACCGTGGCCGACAGCATGCGTCATCCCATTCTCAAACCCGACCGTGACGTACGCGCCTGGCAGGAGGTGTTGGTTGATCTGGCCGGGCGTCTGGGCTTTCCGGCATTCACGCAGGCCGATGGCAGCCCGCGCTATCGCGATTACCCCGATTTCATTCAGCGCTATGAGCGCGCACCCGGCATCGGTTTCCTGGCAGGATGGCGTGGCGAGCAGGGCGAGAAGTCGCTGGTCGGTGCGCCCAATCCGCAGCAATGGCAGCGCTATATCGATAACAAGGCATTCTTCGTTCATCACTGGCGTGACAGCCAGAAATATTTGCGCATGGTCAATCGCGACTATCAGGAGGAGGCCGTCAGCGCTGGCTTCATCCCCAAGGTCGATCCCATCATCATGCAGATCTATTCCGAGCCCCTGCAGCGTTTTCGTCTCGCCGGGCAGGGCCTGTATCCCGGTCCGCAACCGACCAGCCAGGCGCAGCGTGACCGGCTGGTGAAG
>CAIPUP010000207.1 GCA_903868285.1 uncultured beta proteobacterium | reverse complement strand
GGTGAAGGCACCGACAGCGTCAGCACCTGCTGCACCTCGGGGAATTTGCTCTTGAGCATCTCCACGCGCGCTTCGATATCCCACAGCATGCGGATCGAACTCATGCGCTTGAGCAGGTTGGCATCAGCGCCCAGCTCTTTCATCTGCTCCAGAAATTTCACTGGCATGACATGGTTGTAGATATCGATTTTCATGGCCATTCCTTATTGATCGCGATCGTTGGCGAGGGTGCGGATGTAATGCCAGATCAGGTCCATTTCCTCGACCGACACCACACCCTTCCAGGGTGGCATCTGACCCTTGCCGTTTTGCACTGCATTCTCGAAGCGTGGCCGCTCATCCTTGCGCAGCCGGCGCAAGTCAAAGGTCTGGCCTGAGCTCACCAACGCATCACCATGGCAAGTCGCACAGTAGGTGGTGTAGACACGCTCGCCGGCCGCAGCCTTTTTGGCGTCTTGCCCAAGACTAGGCATGGCGACTCCGGCGAGCCCCAGAAAAATTGCCGTAAGTACTTGATTATTAAGTATTTTTTTCATGGCCACTATCCGTATTCAAGCTTCAGTGCGCCGGCGGAAAGCCGCGCTTGGTGAGGTACTCGGCAACATCGAAACGACAGATATCGATCATCTTGTGCAGGTCTTTGCGTGCCAGCTCGGTCAACACCTTGATCGAGTCGCTACCCTCGGCCACTTCCTTGCGAAATTTCACTGCCCGCGCTGGATCGCGTTCGATCACCTGGTCAATCTCCAGCTTCACCGCAGAAAAATCACAAGACTGTGCCAACACCACCTGCGAACCCATACCCAGCCACAGCAACACTGCAGCATGTAGCGCGCAAGATTCTGATCGCATCTTCATACCCTGCCTCCAAAATGCCGGGGGCCGCTTGCGCGGCCCCCGGTGCCATCACCGTACTCAGTGTGCAGTTACGACTGGTTTGTCACTTATTTGTCGAATAAGCCAAAGGTCCACATCGTGACCCCCGCCGGAACGTTGGCCAGATTCGGATCGCCGGCACGCAAGGCGTACACGCCGCCGATACCGCTCATCACGGTTACATACTGCTTGCCGTTTTTCTCCCAGGTCACCGGCTGGGCAAGAATGCCCGAGGGCGTCTGGAAGCTCCACAGCACCTTTCCTGTGTCGGCATCCAGCGCCTGGAACTCACCGGTCATGACACCGGTAAACACCAGGTCACCGGCAGTCACCAGGGTAGAAGAGTAATTCGGGCTCTTATAAGGAACTTCCCACTTTGACTTGCCCGTCATCGGATCAACCGCCTTGAGGAAACCGCGTACGTTCGGATCCTCCAGCACTGTTGTGCGCTTCACGCTACCAGGGCCCGACGGTTTGCCGGGCACATATTTCTCAGGCTCCGGTGCCTCGTAGGTCATGCCGATATGCAGGGTGTTGATGTAGAGCATGCTGGTCTTGGGGCTGAACGCCATGTGCTGCCAGTTAGTCACCCCGGACACCGACGGCCATACCGTGACTTTCCTGCCCTCCAGCGCACCGTTAAAGACATCGTTGAACTTGGGACGGCCGGTAGTCAGATCAATACCATCGGCCCAGTTCACCTTGCCAAAAGTATTGGCTGCGAGCAGCTTGCCATTGCTCGGGTCCAGCACATACAGGAAGCCATTGCGGTTGGCCTGCATCAGCACCTTGCGCATCTTGCCCTCGACCTTGACGTGCGCCAGGACTGGCGTGTGCACGCCGTCATAGTCGAAGGGATCATTGGGCGAAGCCTGATAGAACCACACGCGCTCACCGGTCTTCGGGCGCAGCGCTACGATGGAGTTGGTCCACAGGTTGTCGCCCTTGCGGCCGCGCGCATTCCAAGGCGACGGATTGCCGGTGCCCCAGAACACCAAATCCAGTTCCGGATCGTAGCTGCCGGTGACCCAGGAGCTGCCACCACCAGTGACGTTGGAATCATTGGCCCAGGTCTCGGCGCCCTTCTCGCCCGGGGCCGGCACGTTGTAGTGCCGCCACAGATGCTTGCCGGTCTGTGCGTCATACGCCTCGATGAAACCGCGATGACCATATTCGGCACCCGCCACACCGGCAATCACGACGCCGTTCACCACCAAAGGTGCGCCTGTCATGGCAAAGCCATTAGCCGTCGTGGCAGGGGCTGGCGAGACAGCTTTCCAGATTTCCTTGCCAGTCTTGGCATCCAGCGCAATGAGCTGGTTGTCCAGCAGTGCGCGGATGATCTTGCCTTCATAGATGGCAGCGCCACGATTCACCACCCCGCAACACACCACGCGCAGGGTCTCGGGCGGGTAATCGTGCGCCACGCGCCATATCTGCTTGCCGGTGAGCGCATCGACGGCAACGGTGGCGTTATGCGCTGTGGTGTAGATCACACCATCCTTGACCACCGGAAACGCCTCGGCACCACGATTGTCAGTCATGGCGTATGACCACATCGGCACCAATTTCTTGACGTTGGACTTGTTGATCTTCGCCAGCGTGCTGTAGCGCTGCGCCGAATAGCCCATGCCATACACCAGCACATCGCCCGGCGTCTTGTGATCGTTCAGCAAATCTTGCGAAGACTGCGCCATTGCCGGTGCAGCCGGCAGCACAGCCGAAGTGGCCGCGACGACCGTCGCGAGCAGCAGTTTTTTCATGATGGACTCCCCCTTTTTATGTCGTTCGCCGAACTCGCTGATGCCATGGACTTGACGATGCAGCAAGGCGACGCAACGAGGCGCGAGTGTAGTGCAGGAAAGCCCTTAATTGCGAAGGGAAATCAGTAAAACTGCTGCTGCGGCGCAGCAATCCTGGCTGGTGTCAATACCGAGCCAATACCAATATTTCGCTCGTGTTGTCAGCAGATCTTTTGTGGCTTCAGCGTGCGTCGAAGCGATGACTCAGCCCCAGCCAGAGCGCACGTGGTGCTCCTGGCGCGAGGAAGGTTTCGCGTGTCCAATTATCCGAGTTGGTCTGAAAGCCACCACTGCTATTGAAAGGGTTCTCGGCCAGCGCTGCCGCTGTGGCATAGCGCCGGTCAAACAGATTGCTGATGCGCAACATGGCACTCCAACCGCGACCGAGATCACCCTGCAGCTGCAGATTCATCACGGCATAACCAGGCGCGCGACCCGAGCCATAAAAGGTGCGTGTATTCCCCAGCAAGTCAGTGGCGCTGCCATCCTGATGCGCGTTGTTTTCATTGCCACGGGCGTACTGACTGGAAAAGCCCAGCAGCTCGGCCTGAATGGCCCAGTGCTCAACAAAACTCCACTGCGCAGCAAGCTTGAGCGCATGTTCCGGAATTCCAGGAATGCGCTGACCGGGAGAGATCAGGATTTCATCACTCTGACCATTGGCCGTGCAGGTACTGCTCTGACCGCGCGAACTACTGTTGGGCGACAGCAGGCAGGCACTGCTGGCATAGACCGCTCGCACCATGGTGTAACTGCCCTGCCATTGCACACTGCCTTGGCGCGCGCTGAGCGCGAGCTCGCCACCACTGCGCCGGGTGCGACCGAAGTTGGTGAAGTAACCGGCACTGGTAGACGTGCCAATAAACAAAATGTCGTCCTGATTGGTGGCCGAAAACAATCCGGCGCTCCATTGCAGCTTGCTGTCACGGCCGCGCACACCGGCTTCGATACTGCGCGTGACCACCTGTTTCAAATAGGGATCGGACTGCATGGTATTGGGCAGCGAGCAGGGATTGGCAGGATCGGAACACCCGAGCTCGATCGGACTGGGGGCACGGCTGCCCTGACCAGCATTGGCATAGGCCGTCATCGTTGGCGTCAACACCAGACTCAAGCCGACGGCCGGATTGAACTTGCGATAGACATAGTCAGCATCCAGGTTCGGCGTCACAGCGCGTAGCTGATCGCGAGCCAGCACATGCGATTGATTCAGTCGTCCGGATGCCGTGACCGTCAAGCCCGGCTGCAACATCTGCGTGCGGGTGGCATACAGACCCAGATGCGTGGCGCGGCCACGCAGCTGATTCAACAAGGATTCCCCCGCACCGTTAGTCAGGGCGCGATCACTGTCGAACACACCCAGCTCAAGCGTCTGGGTGAAATTGGTCTGACCGCTGTCGACACTGCCGCCGAGCGTGGTCTGTGTGGTCTCGACCTGGCGTGACCATTGCAACGACGCGCCACTGGACAGTTGCGTAGTACGACTGCGGGTGTTGGCAGCGGTGTTGCTGTTGAGGCCATTACCGCCGTTGGCGCCAGCCGCACCATCGAGCGTGGCGCTGTCCTCGAAGCCGGTATAAGCGTCACCATTCAGGGTGCGACTGCGCTGCTGGCGCAGATAGGTCAAGGCCGAGAGTTTTTCGCCTTCGGCCAGCCAATGCACAGCCTGCAGACTGAGCATGCCCAGTCGATTGGCCACCTCGTCCGGTCGGGTAAAAATGCTGCGATAGCGCCGCTGCAACATCGAATTGGGTACCAGGCCATTGCCAGTAAGCATGGTGTCGGCCAGGGTGAGGCTGAGATCCAGGTCAACCGCGGCGCCGCGATGGCTGCCCTTGGCGAAGAACTGGCCAACTTGCGAGGGCGAAAAATCACGCCAGCCGTCTTCCTTGAACAGGTTGCCGGCGAAATACAAGCCACGCTGATCGGCTGCCTGCGCTGCTGCACCGGTCGGCGAAAGGCCAGCTTCCTGACGCTGACCGCTCTGGAATTCGATGCCTCGCCGCCCAAAACTCCCGCCCGAGAGCTCAAGCTGACTGCCCGGATGATTCAAACCATCCTTGGTGCGCAGATTCAGCGCCCCACCCAGGGTGTTCAAACCAAACAGCGGGTTGGCACCGGGAATCAACTCCACGCCGGCCAAGGCGGCACGCGGCACCAGGTCCCAGTTCACTGCATCACCAAACGCTTCGTTCAGGCGCACGCCGTCCTGAAACACCGACAGTCCCTGCGGGGTGCCCAGCAGCGGGCTGGCGGTGAAGCCGCGAAAGTTCACATCCGCCTGATACGGATTGCCCTGGATTTCATTCACCGTTACGCCGGGCAGCTGGCTGTTGAACAGCGACGGCAGGGTGGTCCCACGCGCCCGCTCCAGTGCCGCAGCATCGATGCTGCGCACCGGATACGGCAGTAAATCCCGCGCCAGTCCCAGGCCAGGTACCGGGGTGGTACTGATCACCTCCAGCACGGCGGGTGTGTCATCGGGCGCTGACGCTGCCAAAGCCGCAGTCAGCAAGCTCGGCACACACACACAACAGGCAAGGAAGAAACGAATCATCGAAAACCCACCCCCAACAGAGTGGCGCAGCTTAGTCAGCGCGCCTCGCCCTGTCGCGGGAAAAACTCCCGATCCAGCGCGCCACTTTGCAAAGCACGATGTACCAGTGCCGCCGTGGTCCGCACACCGAGTTTTTCCTTGATTCGGGTTTGATGATTGGCCACGGTCTTGCTGCTCAGATGCAGGGTGTCGGCGATCTCGCCCAGGGTCAGACCACGCGCGATCAGCCGAAACACCTCGAACTCACGCGCCGACAGCGCATCAGCACTGCCCGCCTCGGGTAAAGGCTGCGCTGCCAGCGAGGGCAGCGCCAGCCCGGGACTGAAAAATCGGCCGCCGGCATGCGCCGCACGCACTGCCTCAACCAGCGCCTCGCCAGCGCTGTTCTTGGTGATGTAACCACAGGCACCAGCGGCGATCGCCTGCTGCACGAACAGCGCCTGTTCATGCATGCTGAAGGCCAGCACGCGCGCCTGGGGATCGCGCGCCAGGATGCGTTGAATCAATTGCACACCGCTGGCACCCGGCATGGACAGATCGACCACGCTGACATCCGGCTGGCTCTGGCAGTAGGCGGCGTAGCCCTGCCCGGCGCTGCCGGCCTCGGCCACGACCTGCACTCCCTCAGCGTGCTCCCCCTGGACCTGCTCCAGATAACGTCGGTAGCCAGCCCGCACCACCGCATGATCGTCGACCAGCAAGACACGGATCATGACCGCCGCACCGCCATCAGCGGCAGGCTGGCGCGCAGACACAAACCACCACGACTGCCCGGCAACAACTGCAAGCTGCCGCCCAGCGCGGCGATGCGCTCGCGCATGCCGATCAGACCGAAGCCTGTGCTCTGGTTGGCGGCATTGCGCACTGCTTCAGTGGCTTCGGCGGCAGCGTGACGGCGCAGCGGCAGACCAATGCCATCGTCCTCGATACTGATCTGCACGCTATCGGCCTGGCGCTGCAAGCGCAGCAGTGCCCGTTGCGCATTGGCATGACGGGCGATGTTGTTCAGCCCCTCTTGCAGCATGCGATAAAGCGTGATGTCGAGCGCCTCGCCCAGACCCTGCAAATCGCCGTCGGGCAGAAACACGCATTCAATGCCATGGCGCAGCTCCCAGCGCTCGGCCAGCGCCTGCACGCAGGCCTGCAGCCCGAGCTCATCCAGGCCGGCCGGACGCAGCTGCTGCAGCAGATCGCGTGTCAGCGCATGCAGTTGGTCGGCGGCCTGCACGATGGCATGGGCATTGATGTGGAGCACATCCTTGCCCGGGTTCTGTGACACCGGGCTCTGTGATACCGGGTTCTGCGATTCCGGGCTCTGTGATAGCGGATTCGGCGAAACCCCGTCCAGCTGCCGCTGTATGCCCTGGGCATCAAGCTTGATCGCCCCCACCAGCTGCGCCAGCTCATCATGCAACTCGCGCGCCAGATTGCGCCGCTCCTCCTCCTGCAGACCGATCAGACGCTGCGCCAGCTCGCGGTTCTGCGCTGCCAGTCGTGCCCCGACCTGCATCGCCTGGCGCAATTCACGCCAGCGCCGCCAGCCAAACCACACCAGACCCAAGGCCAGCAACAGCAGCGTCAGCGGCAGCTCGTCCAGCTGCCAACGCTCATAGCCTTCGGCCAGCCGCGCGACATGTTCGGACAGCTCCAGCTGCGCGGCCAGAAAAAAGAAGCCGGTGCTCAGCAGGCAAAGCCACAGCGCATCACGCCGCGCCGCGCCCGAGGATGCGGTCATGCCCGATGCTGGCAGTGAGCGGCTCAGCGGATCACCACGCCCCAGGGCAACTCACCCACCGCGATATCACGCAGCTTGCGGTTGCTGATGGCATCGATCACCGACACCGTGCCGGAGCGGCCATTGGCCACATACAGCTTGCTGCCATCGGGCGTGATGGCCATGTTCCAGGGACGCTGGCCGACAGCCACCGTGTCGATGACCCGGTTGTCGCTGGTATCGATCACCGACACCGAGCCGGCACGGCCATTCGAGACGAACACCCGCCGCCCGTCCGGGCGCATGGTGACGCCATTGGCGAATTCGCCGGCAGCGATGCTGGTGAGAACCCGATGCTCGGGCACGCTGATGGCATACACGGTGTTGGCCAGCTCACAGGCGACATAAGCCCGCTTGCCGTCCGGTGTGAAGGCAATGCCACGCGGGCGACGACCAACCGTGATGGAAGCCACCTGCTCACGCTTTTGCATGTCGATGACATCCACCGTGTCGGCCTCCTCGGCACTGACATACAGCCAGCGTCCATCCGGACTGAACACCGCATGTTCCGGGTTCTTGCCACGGGTGGTGATGGTCAGCACCTTGCGCTGGCTGGCGGTCTCGACGATGGCCACGCCATTGCTGAGCTCGCTGGCAGCAGCGACCCAGCGCCCATCGGCCGAGATACTGACGCCCTCGGGCGATTCACCGAGTTCGATGCGTCCGCTGATGTTGCGCGTGGCCAGATCCACCAGCAGCAAGGCATTGGCCGGCTGATCACTGACATAGAGCTGCCGGCCATCGGCACTGACCGCCGCACCGCGCGGCTTGCTGCCGGCGCGTATCTCGCCCAGCACCTGATCGGTGGCGGTGTCGATGATGGAAATCGTGCCGGACTTTTCGTTCGAGACATAAGCCAATGGCGCAGCGGGCATTGGCGTAGCGACCCCTGACATAACGACCAGTGGCGCAGCGCTTTGCGCCATGGCCGGGGGCAAGCTCCACGACAGCAGCCCGAGTGCCATTACCCCTGCCCCGAAAAAATTATGTAAGTTCATGATTTTATTGATATTTTTAGGGTTGCTCGGAGGGCGCTGCGGGCGCACCCGACCACATCCGCCGGAATACGCCATCGCCCGCCAGCGCATGTTTGATGGCGGCCGCGATATGCAGTGCGATCAACAGCATGAACAGGCACACCGTGGCGTAGTGAATCTGGCTGCACAGCTCTTTGGCCGCGGGTGACGGATCGATCCAGCGCGGCAGCACCATGCCCCAGAACTTGATCGGGTACTTGGTGAAAGACGACCCCAGAAAGCCGCTCAGCGGCATCAGCACCAGACACAGATACAGCAGCGCATGACTGCAGCGCGCGGCCAGTCGCTGCCAGGCCGCCAGCGTCGCCGGCAGCACCGGCGCCGGGTGACGCAGCCGCCAGACGATGCGCAGCAGCACCAGCAAGGCGATGCTCAGGCCGATCGATTTGTGGATGTTGTACCAGCCCGCCTGATAGCCCGGCGGGGTGTTGGGCAGGCCGATCATCCACCAGCCCAGGGCGATCTGCCCCAGCACTGCCAGCCCGATCAACCAGTGCAGCAGCTGCGCCACGCCGTTGTATCGCGCGGGTGATGCCGCCAGCGCTGGTGCGTCGTGATCGACTTGCGATTCGGGGGAAGACACGGTGTTTTCAGGGGAGGTGGACAAGATCATTTCCTGGTTGGCCAAAGACTCAGAACGACAGCGAGGCCTGCACGCCCAGCATCACGCTGCGTCCGGGCGAGGGTTCGAAAAAGCGCAGATTGCCATCATTGACGATGACCGAACCGATGTACTGCTTGTCAGCCAGGTTGTCGATGCGCATGAATTCGCTGATGCGCCAGTTGCTGCCGCCCTGGCTGAAGCCCAGCACCAGATTGGCCAGGGTATAGCCATCGGCCGATTCGGTGTTGTCGTCACTGGCCATGACCTGCTCCTTGCGCTGCATTTCCAGCGTGGCGGAAAAGCCGCTGACGCGATCGCGCCAGCGCAACTCGCCATACAGATTGCCTCGGGCAATGCCGGGAATGCGGTTGCCGGCGTTGATGCTCACCGCCACGCCCGGGGTGTTGCGCACCGAGGTGAAATCATCGCGAAAGCGCGCATCGACCCAGGTCCAGGCCAGGTAGGCATCCAGCCCGCGCAACAGTCGCGCCTCGGCCGAGAACTCCACGCCCTGCCGGCGGGCACGCCCGGCGTTTTTATAGGTGGCACGACCACCGCTATTGCTCTCGATGACGATTTCGTCGCGGGTGTCGTTCTGGAACAGTGCGGCATTGATGCGCAGGTTCTCGCCCAGTCGAGCCTTGATGCCGGTCTCGGCCAACAGGCTCTGCGCCGGCTTGAGCGCAAAGTTCAGGCCGGTGCCACTGGTCTGATAGGCCAGCTCGGCAAACGTCGGTGTCTCGAAACCGCGCCCGAGGTTGCCGTACACACTCACAGTCGGGCTGGCGCGATAGAGCAGGCCGGCGCTGGGCGTGAAAGCGGAATAGTTGCGCTTGCCGCTATCGTCAGAGTTACCCGTGGCGATGAAAAAATCCTCGGTAGTGAACGCCACCCGGCTGGTGCGGCCACCGAGCGTGGCCAGCCATTGCTGCGACAGTTCGGTTTCGATCAGGGCATAGGCGCCGGTGCTGACCACGCTGTCGTCCTCATCGCGCTTGAGGCTGCCCTGCACGCCATAGACGTTCATGTAGCCCGTGCGACGCTCGCGCTGGCCTTCGATCTCGGTACCCAGCGTCAGCGTCGAAGGCAAACCAGCCACGCTCACTGGCCGGGCATAGCGCAGGCTGGCACCACCAAAATCACGCCCCAGATCCACCACCCCGCCGCCATGCGTATTGGAACTCTGGGTGGAGTAGGGAATGCTCAGGTACTGACGCACATTGCGCCGCCCGGCATAGGCCGATGCCACCAGGCTGGCGCCATCGTCCATGGCCCGGCTCAGGCTCAATCCGGCCTGATCCTGGCCCAGACCCTTGCGGGTGTTGTAGGTGTTGGCCACAGTTTCGACACTGCGCCGATTGGTGTTCATGGTGCTGCGGGTCATGCCCAGCGGGTCCTGCGACTCGGGCTGATTGACGCTATTGAGCAGCAGGGTGATGCCGGTATCGGCGTTCAGGGCGTAGCGCACCTTGGCATTGACCTGCTGCCGGCTGGCAGCACTGTGTTCGCGCCAGCCATCGGTCCAGAAGTCGCCCAGGCTGGCGGTGTAGTTGAACGGACCCGATTCGCCGCCGGCCTTGGTCAGCCAGCGCCGCGTGCCAAAGCTGCCGGCCCACATATCGCCCCGCACCTCGGGCTTGGCCGGGCCATCCTCGGTGATGATGTTGATCACGCCGCCACCGGAATTGCCATACAGCGGCGCCAGCGCACCGCGCAACACCTCGATGCGCTCGGCCGAACCGAGGTCAAAGCTGGACGCCTGGCCCTGGCCATCGGGCATGCTGGCCGGAATGCCATCCTGATACAGACGCAGGCCACGGATGCCAAAGGTCGAGCGCGCGCCTACCCCGCGCGAATGCACCTGCAGGTCCTGGGTGTAGTTGTTGCGGTTCTGCACCACGATGCCCGGCACCCGCCCAATGGATTCGGACAGATTGATCTGTGGCCGGCCAAAGCGGATTTCGTCCGAGTAAAGGCGATCGACCGCGGCTGGCAGCAGCAGGCTGGGCTGATCACGCCGGGTGGCCGACACCACCACCGCGTCCGCACCCGGGGCCGGCTCCTCGGCCAGCGCCGTCTGCGCGCAAGACAGCAGCGCACAGCACGACATCGACGCCGCAACGCGGTACCAACCATAGTGAATGAATTGCATGCCCTCTCCTCGCCGGGGATTCTAACGGCTGGGGGGCAGATTATGATCTGCCGCCGCACAAGAACGCTGCAGTCACAGCGCGCTTTTTCATCGACACAACCTTGCTCACCACACCATGACTTCCCAGACAACCGCAGTACTCATTGCAGGCGGCGGCGTGGCCGGACTGTTTGTCGCCATCGAACTGGGGCGGCGCGGTGTGCCCTGCATCGTGCTGGAAGACGACCCCGGTTCGCCCACCTTCCCCAAGGCCAATGCCACCACCTCGCGCAGCATGGAGCATTACCGCCGCCTGGGCTTTGCAGAGGAGATCCGCGCCCTGGGCCTGACCGAGGACCATCCGCAGGACATTGCCTACTTCACCCGCTATGCCACGCGCGAGCTGGCACGGGTGCAATGGCCGTCACGACGCGAAGCCGAGCGCAGCCGCCAGCAACCGAACGAGCGCTGGCCGACACCCGAGCCACTGCATCGCACGCAGCAGATGTATATCGAGGGCGTGCTGCGGCGACAGGCCGAGCGCTGGCCCTCGGTGCAGCTGCGCTTTGGCTGCAAGTTGCTGCGCTATGCGGTGAACGATGACGGCGTCGAGGCCGAAGTGATAGTGCTGGCCACAGGCGCGCAGCAACACATCCGCGCCAACTATCTGGTCGGCGCCGATGGCCCGCGTTCGCTGGTGCGCGAGGGCCTGGGTATCCGCTATGAAGGCCATGCCGGCGAGCAACGCGAATTCATGGGCGGCAAGATGCTGGCGGTGTACTACCGCAGCCAGGCCTGGCGCGAGGTCTGCTGCGGCGGCCCGGCCTGGCAGTACTGGGCCATCAACCGCGCCGACCGCGGTCTGATCTGCGCCATCGACGGCATCGATCGCTATGTCTTTCATACCCAGTTGCCGCAAGGCACCAGCGGCGGCACCAGCGCCTCGGACCGCATTGGCGTGCAGGCACTGATGCGGGCCACCGGACGCGAATTTGCGGTTGACCTGATCGGCACAGCCGAATGGACCGCCGGCTTTGCCCTGGTGGCCGAGCGCTATGGCGATGATCGACAGCGGGTGTTCATTCTGGGCGATGCCGCCCACCTGTTCACGCCCACCGGTGGTCAGGGCTACAACACCGCCGTGGATGACGCTGCCAACCTGGGCTGGAAGCTCGCCGCCTGCTGCCAGGGCTGGGGCGGACGCGCCCTGCTGGCCAGTTTCGAGGCCGAGCGCAAGCCGATTGGCCATCGTAATACCGCCTTCGCCCGCGCCATGGCCGACTCCATCGGCCGCATGCCGGTGGTGGACGCGCTGGAACAAGACAGTACCGAGGGCGACGCCGCACGCGCGGCGCTGGGTATGCAGCTGGCGCAGCACTGCAATACCGAGTTCGACATTCCCGGCATCCATCTCGGGGTGTTCTATGGCCAGTCGGGAGTGGTGTGCAATGACGGCACGGCCGCGCCGGCCGACCGCTGGGATCGCTATCTGCCGCATGGCACGCCGGGCGCGCGCGCACCGCACTGCTGGCTGGGCGAAGACCTGTCCATCCATGATCGTTTCGGGCGCGACTTCACCCTGTTGCGGCTGGGCGACTGCGCCGCCGACACCGCCGCGCTGCAGGCCGCTGCACAGGCGCGCGGTGTGCCGCTGAGCCTGCTGGATGTGCCAGGCGAGCAAGCGCATGCGCTGTATGGCGGACAGTTGCTGCTGATTCGTCCGGATCACCATATCGCCTGGCGTGGCAACGCTGCCCCCGCCGATGCGCAGGCGGTGATCGATCGCGTCACAGGCTGGGACCGGGGCCCGGAACAACGCTGATCCCCCGGCCCGGGCTGATACACTGCCGCCGGCTCAAACCTAGATACTGGAGGCAGGACTCATGAACGCGAAGCACCCATCCATTCCCAACATCGTGCACGACACCCCCGACGGCCAGCCAGCCTCGAAAAACAGCACGATGGAAGTGTGGGGTTCCGACGCCGTGGCAGCACAGCTGGCGACGCTGGACATCCCCTTCATTGCGCTCAATCCGGGCGCCAGCTATCGCGGCTTTCATGACAGCGTGGTGAACTTTCTCGGC
>CAIPUP010000206.1 GCA_903868285.1 uncultured beta proteobacterium | reverse complement strand
GCCGCCTCGGATGCCTCGGCGCTGATCCAGGTGACGCAGGACATCGTCTATCTCGAAGACGGCGACTGCGCCGAGTTGCAGTGCGACACGGTGCGCGTGGTCGATGCCAGCGGCGCAACGGTGCAGCGTGCGGTGCATCGCTCGCAACTCTCGGACGCCGCAGTGCAGCTGGGTCAGTACCAGCACTACATGCAAAAAGAAATTTTCGAACAGCCGATGGCGGTGGCCAACACGCTGGAGATGGTGACCGGTGCGCAAAGCCTATCGCCGCAGCTGTTTGGTGCCCATGCTGAAGCCGTACTGCGCGATGCCAGTTCGGTGCTGATACTGGCCTGCGGCACCAGCTATCACGCCGGCATGGTGGCGCGCTACTGGCTGGAATCGGTGGCCGGTGTGCCGTGCACTGTCGAGATCGCCAGCGAATACCGCTATCGCGATTCGGTGCCGGATGCACGCACCCTGGTGGTGACCATTTCGCAGTCGGGAGAAACTGCCGATACGCTAGCCGCGTTGCAACACGCCCGTGCTCTCGGCATGCCGCATGCGCTGTCGATTTGCAACGTGCCCGAGTCGGCGCTGCTGCGAGCCTCGTCGCTGCGCTTTCTCACACGCGCCGGACCGGAAATCGGTGTGGCCTCAACCAAGGCCTTCACCACCCAGCTCGCAGCCTTGGTGCTGCTTACGCTGGTGATGGCGAAATTGCGTGGACGGCTGGATGCCACGCGCGAAGCTGAGCTGCTGCATTCACTGCGGCATCTGCCCACGGCACTGGGCGCGGTGCTGCAACTCGAGCCGCAAATCCGGCAATGGGCGGGCACCTTCGCCGGTTGTCATCACGCGCTGTTTCTCGGGCGCGGCATCCACTGGCCGATCGCCATGGAAGGCGCACTCAAGCTCAAGGAAATCTCCTACATCCATGCCGAGGCCTATGCCGCGGGTGAGCTCAAGCATGGCCCGCTGGCACTGGTGGATGCCGACATGCCGGTGGTGGCCATTGCGCCGCGTGATGCACTGCTGGAAAAACTCAAGTCCAATTTGCAGGAAGTGCGGGCACGCGGCGGCGCACTGTATGTGATTGCCGATGCCGACACCCGCTTTGAAGAAAGCGACGGCGTGCGCGTGCTGCGCATGCCCGATCACGCCGGCCTGCTATCGCCGATCCTGCACAGCGTGCCGCTGCAACTGCTGGCGTATCACGTCGCGCTGGCACGCGGTAACGATGTCGACAAGCCTCGGAATCTGGCGAAGTCGGTTACGGTGGAGTAATTTCGTTAGGGGGTCAGGTGTATGCCAACTTCTACGTCACCTACCTCCTGACCATCTTGTATTGAGTTTTCAGCGGCACACCTTCGCCGCTAGCTAGGCCTTATCTCGGCAACGCTTCGCCACGCCATCGCAAGCGGCGGCAAACATTGGCCGCTATTTGCCGCATTCATCCTCTGCAGCGCCAGTTTGCAGCGCTTTTTCCCAGGGCATATTTCTTGCGAGTTCTTGTGCGGGAACCCTCCCGCAGACAAGGACGCCTTGATGAGCGCGATTTCGAGTTTTGGTAATCACTCCGCCATGCTGCAACAGATGCAGCGCATGCAGCAGATGCAAGGGCGCACACCTGCAGCCGGTGGCGGTCAGAAGTTGGCCGAGGCGCTGTTCTCGAAAATCGATGTGTCTGGTCAGGGCGCTATCGATCAGGGCGAGATGAGCAGTGCCGTCAACAAGGCCCTGTCCTCGTCACCGTTTGCGGCTGGCAATGTCATCGACGCCAACGCTGCTGCCGAGCAATTGTTTGCGCAGATGGATGGCGATGCCGATGGCAAAGTCACGCGGCAGGAATTCAAGAGCACGCTGGCCATGTTGTCCGGTCGCTTTGGACATCATGGCGCCGCAGGCCAGGGCGATGCAGCGGGCATGGACCCGATGCAGAGTATGGGTGCGATGCAGGGCATGGGTGCGATGCAAGGCATGCCGCCCCCGCCTCCGCCCCCAGGCGGCAAGTTCATGTTCGATGGTGACGCGGATGACGCCGCCAGCGACGACCTCAAGCAGCAAATCCTCGCGCAAGTCATGAAGAGGCTGCAGGCCTATGAGTCCAATGGTCCCCAGGCATCGAACGTGTCTAACCCCTCGGTGGCGGGCGCCAGCAATGGTTCGAATACCGCATCCGCTCCGGCCAGCCGCCCGATTTCCCTAATGGCCTGATGCGCTGGTGACGAGCACATCTCACCCCACCCGCTAAAGCCTGGCCGTTTGCAGTCGATCACTGTTGTGCCGATTGACGATTCCCGCCAAGACTTGCCCCGCAGACCCGCGCATCCGGTCTGAAGGAGGCAGGCAAGCGTGCAAGGGAAGCGGGTCGCTGCGCTGGCAAGCCAGCCTGGTGACCTGATGACTGTCGCGGCAGGCAACGGAGATCTGTGACATGCGCATCAACCCTATTGGCATCAATCGCCCGCTCAGCCGCGCACAGACGGTGGAGCGGG
>CAIPUP010000205.1 GCA_903868285.1 uncultured beta proteobacterium | reverse complement strand
GGCTGATGGGCCCGCCGTCCTCGACGATCATGCCGCTGCTCAGACGGCCCCAGATCATGTCGTCCAGACCCATCTGTATGCATTTGGCACGACTGGTGAAACCCATCTTGATACCGACGCGACGCTCGCCACGCGCCACCCGGCGCAGGATGCTGGCCTTCTGGATGGCATAGGCATCATCCATGTCGAGCTTGTCCCCACCGATATCGGTCTGATGCGACAACTGGTGGATGCCGCTGGCATGGTGGGCAGCGTCATCGACGATTTTTGCGAATGCTTCTATGTTCTTAGCCATGGTTGCTGCCCTTTACTGACCGAATGCCGTACGCACGGAACCAAGACCGGAGATGCGCACTTCCACCACATCGCCCGGCGCCACTGCCGCCATCGGCCCGAGCGCGCCTGTCATCAGCACATCACCGGCCTTGAGCGGTGCGCCATTACGCACCATGGTTTGCGCCAGCCACAACGCCGCAATCAGCGGATTGCCCAGACAGGCAACACCGGCACCGACCGAGATCTGGTCACCGCGACGCTCCATCACCATGCCGCACAGGCGCAGATCCAGGCCGTCGAGCTTGCGCGGCTCGCTGCCCAGCACGAACAGGCCGGAGGAGGCATTGTCGGCAATGGTGTCGGTGATCTTGATGTTCCAGTTCTCGACCCGGCTGCCGACAATTTCGATTGCCGGCAAGGCGTAGTCCACGGCCGAAATCATGTCGGCCATGTTGATGTCGGCCTGGGTGATGTCGCGCCCCAGCACCAGGGCAATCTCGGCCTCGACCTTGGGTTGCATCACCCGCGACAGCGCCACTTCCTCGCCATCGGCGCAGGCCATGTCGGCGAACAGCATGCCGAAGTCGGGCTGATCAACGCCGAGCTGCTTTTGCACCGACTTCGAGGTCAGGCCGATCTTGCGACCGATCAGGCGCCGGCCCTGCTTGACCCAGGCTTCGGTATTGGCTTGCTGAATGGCATAGGCACTGACCAGATCACCGGCCGGGATCTCGTCCCGGATCGGTTGGGTGGCAACGCCGGTTTCTGCGGCCTTGCGCAGTCGTGCCGCAAGTTGCTGAATCGTTTCGGCTGAAACAGACATGGATGACTCTCGCTAAAGACAAAAACGGAATAAACATCGGACGATTAAAACTCGATTTTACCCGAGCCCCGAGCCGGGCTACCGCCCGCGAAAACCCTACCTACAAAATGAAAAAGGCGCGCCCCCTGGAAGGAACGCGCCCGTTTTCGGCAGTCCGGACTCAGACCATGCGGTGCGAGAACTCGCCAATACCCTCGATCCACAAGCGAACCGTCTCGCCTGCCTTGAGGAAACGCTTACGCGGCATGCCAACACCGGCCGGCGTGCCGGTCATGATCAGGTCACCCGGATAGAGCGTGAGGCGCGAGGACAGCATCTCGATTTGCTCATAGGTGTCAAAGATCAGCTTGTCGGAATTGGAGTCCTGCATCAGCTCCTTACCCACCCACAGCTTCAGACCCAGCTTGTGCGGGTTGCGGATTTCGCTCGATGGCACGATCCACGGGCCGATCGGGCAGGCGCCGTCAAAGCACTTCTGGCTGATCCAGTCGTAGTGAAATGGCGAGCTGGCGGGATTTTTGGTTCGACGCATGGCATCACGCACCGAAAGATCGTTGCCGATGGTCCAGCCGGCGATGTACTTCCTGGCGTTGGCGGCCGACACGTTCTTGGCGGTCTTGCCTATCACTGCCACGAGTTCGATTTCCCAGTCGATCCAGCTGCCATAGCCGGGCATCTTCACCGCAGCATCCGGACCAACGATGGACGCACGCGAAGTCTTGACGAAGTGCCAGGGCTTCTCACCCAATTGCTTCATGTTCGGGCCGGGCGGATGACCCTGGGCACGCGCCATCTCGGCCATGTGGTCGGTGTAGTTGGCGCCGGCGCAATAGATGTTGTTGGGATAGAGCACCGGTGCCAGCAGCTTGGTCTTTTTCAGCGGCACACCCTTGGCGCGGCTCTTGCCCGACTCGAGTTTGTCGGCCACGGCATTGAGCGCCTTGTGTGCCGCAGGCCATTCCTGCAGCAGCGCCAGCACGCTGGACCAGGCCGCCTTGCCGGTGACCTTGGCCACGTCATGCACCGCTTCACCAACCAGAATGCCAGCCCGCGCATCCTTGCCACTCTTGTAACTCAACAGACGATAGCTCATATAAGTTCCTGATTATTAACGATTTTTTACGAGATACAGACTCAGGAAAAGGCGCGCTGCATGCGCACGATCCAGTCCTGGAACGCCACCATCTGATCGGTCATGAACTTGCGCGTCGGCTCGTCGGTCAGCTTGCCGTCGACGAACTTGTTCTGCGCCATCCCGATGAACACTTCGGGCTTGCCCAGCACCATGCCGCCCAGACCACCCATCACGCGACGGGCGTCGTACTGCACCCGCGCACCACCGAGCGGACCGCC